>JAISDL010000117.1 GCA_031264825.1 Accumulibacter sp.
CAACCATTTTCCACGCAACAGTCGAACCCCCGGCAAAGCCGAGGCTTAAGGTACAATCGCATTATAGCCTTCCGGGGTGGGAGAGGAAACTGCAAGCCCCACACAACAAGCTTTGCGTAGCCTTGTATGTCCTCTCATTCCAGAAGAATTGAAAACTCGCGCCACGATTTTACTTTCAGAAAAAAGCTGAGAAGACGGCCTTGCCGCCGTATCGTTTGAAGTAAAAATCGGCGCTTTTTGGATCATCGGGAGTCAGGACGTATGTACCATCTGAACCATTCGCTCAAAATCGTGTTTTTCCTGGTGCTGGCGCTCGGCGCCCGCGTCTGCGCCGGCCAGGGTTCGCACGACGGCGCCGAGTCCGGCGCACTCGCTGAAAAGAGCTTCACCCTGAAGGTCGCGGCGATGGGGGACATCATGCTCGGCACCGAAAACCGCCTGCCGCCGGACGCGGCGGCGGGGTTTTTTCGGGAGGTCAAGCCCTTTCTGAAAGACAGGGACGTGGTTTTCGGCAATCTGGAAGGGCCTCTGACCGACCGGGGCGCGCCCACCAAGGTTTCAGCCGCCGGCCGCTCGTATTGTTTCCGCACGCCCCCGGCCTACGGGCGGCGGCTCAAGGACGCCGGTTTCAATATCGTCTCCTTGGCCAATAATCACGCCAACGACTATGGGCACGAGGGGCGAGGGCAGACGATCGAGGTTCTGGAAGAACTCGGCATCGCGCACACCGGCGCTCCGGGGCAAGTGACCTATCTGACCCTGAAGGGTCGCCGGACGGCGTTTATCGGCCTGGCCCCGAACCTCGGTTGCCAAGACATCAACGATATTCCCGGCGCTGTGGCTTTGGTGAAGAAGGTGCTCGCCGAAGACCCCAAGGTACTCGTCGTGGTTTCGATGCACGGAGGCGCCGAAGGCTCCGCGCATATGAGCCAACCCATCGGGCCGGAAGTGTATCTGGGAGAGAGGAGGGGAGACCTCGTGAAGCTCGCGCACGCTCTCGTCGACGCCGGCGCCGACCTCGTCCTCGGGCACGGGCCTCACGTACCCCGCGCTCTCGAAGTTTACCGGAACAGGCTCATCGCGTATTCCCTGGGCAATTTCGCCACGGCCTCCGGAATCAACGTCCAGGGGGCCACGGGCTTGGCGCCGCTCCTCTTGGCCGAACTCGACGGCGAGGGGAAGCTCCTGAATCATCGGATCGTGAGTTTCCGGCAGTTGGCGAACCAAGGCCCCCGGCGGGACGCGAAAGACGAGGCTCGTCAAGTCATCGAGTCTCTTTCCAGGGAACTCGAAGCGGCTTTGGCCGGCCGCAGATAATGCGAACCCCGCGCGCCGCCGACGATTCGAAGGCGGTGCGCGATCGGGGAGGAGATCGAGGTTTTGCGGGTCGCGCTTTTCTCACAGCCACCCGTTTTCGGCGAACGACACGGGCGCGGACTGCGCGCCGACGATGAAGTGATCGAGCACTTTTACGTCGATGAGCGCCAAGGCTTTTTTGAGCCGCTTCGTCAGTTCCCTGTCGGCGTCGGATGCGTCGGAGACACCCGAAGGGTGATTGTGCGCGAAGATGATCGCCGCCGCGTTGTGCGCCAGTGCCTTCTTGACGACTTCGCGCGGGTAGACGCTCGTGTGCGTCAGCGTTCCCTTGAAAAGCTCTTCGGCGTGAATCAGGCGGTTTTGCGCGTCGAGCCAGAGCGCGAAAAAGACCTCGTGCGCGAGTCCGGCAAGGTGCAGACGCAGGTAATCGCGCACCATCGTCGGCGAAGAAAAGGCGTTCCTGAGTTTCATTTCCTCGGTGAGCGAGCGTTTCGTCATTTCAAAAACGGCTTGCAACTGCGCGTATTTTGCCGGACCCACGCCGGGAACCGCCGAGAGGTCGGAGAGCCTTGCGGAAAACAGCGCGCCGAGACTGCCGAAAGACGCGAGGAGTTCGCGCGCGAGGTCGACGGCGCTTTTGCCTTTGACGCCGACGCGCAAGAAAATGGCGAGAAGTTCCGCGTCCGAGAGCGCGGACGCGCCCTGCGCCAGCAATCGCTCGCGTGGACGCTCGGTTTTCGGCCAATCGCTAATCGGCATTGCGCGGACTCGGTTAAAATGGAAAATTCAGGGTTTTCGGCCCTATTCTAACGTTCTGACAGGGATTATGTATGGAACTTGCGGAAAAACGCATCGCTCTGGGCATCACGGGAGGAATCGCCGCGTACAAGTCGGCGGAACTCGTCCGTCTCTTCGTCAAGCAAGGCGCGTCGGTGCAGGTCGCGATGACGCAGGCCGCGACGCACTTCGTATCGCCGACGACTTTTCACGCGCTCTCGGGCAATCGGGTATTCACCGACCCCTGGGACAGCAATACCGACAAAGGGCTTGCGCACATCAATTTTTCGCGCGAAGCCGACGTGCTCGTCGTCGCCCCGGCGTCCGCGAATTTCATCGCCAAGGCGGCCAACGGGATCGCCGACGACTTGTTGAGCACCCTGACCCTGGCGCGGAATCGTCCGCTCCTCCTCGTCCCCGCGATGAACGCCCAGATGTGGCTGAACCCCGCGACGCAGCGCAACGTCGCGGTTTTGCGCGCCGACGGCGTCACGATCCTCGGCCCGGCGAGCGGCGAACAGGCGTGCGGCGAAATCGGCGAAGGCCGGATGATCGAGCCGGAAGAAATCCTGGAAGACGTCATCGCTTTTCTTCAGCCGAAGCACCTCATCGGGAAACGGGTACTCGTGACCGCCGGCCCGACCTTTGAAACGATAGACCCCGTGCGCGGGATCACCAACCTCTCCAGCGGGAAAATGGGTTTCGCCGTCGCACGCGCCGCGCGCGAATCGGGCGCCGACGTCACGCTCGTCAGCGGGCCGGTCAATCAGCCGACGCCGCGCGGCGTTTCGAGGATCGACGTCACGACCGCGCTCGAGATGCACGCCGCCGTCCTGCGGCAGGCGAACGACATCGACGTATTCATCGCCGTCGCGGCGGTCGCCGACTACCGCCCGAAAGTCGTCACGGCGCACAAGGTCAAGAAGGACGCCGGGTCGCCGCCGACGATAGACCTCGTCCAGAACCCGGACATCCTCTCCGACGTCGTGGCGCTGCCGAACCCGCCGTTCTGCGTCGGATTCGCCGCCGAAAGCCGCAACCTGGCCGAATACGCGGAGAAGAAGCGCCGCGCGAAAAAAATCCCGCTGATCGTCGGCAACCTGATTCAGAACGGATTCGGGGGCGACGAAAACACGCTGACCCTGTTCGACGACCACGGACAAACCCAGATGGCGTCCGCGCCGAAGCTCCACCTCGCGCGTCAACTCATGGCGCGCATTGCGATGCTGCTGAAAGAAAACGATGCGGCGCATTGAACTCCGCATCCTCGACGCGCGCCTGGGCGACGCCGCGCCGTGCTACGCGACGGCGGGTTCCGCGGGCCTCGACCTGCGCGCGTGCCTCATGGAGCCTTTGGAACTCGAACCCGGCCAAACGGTGCTCGTTCCGTCGGGAATCGCCGTCCACCTCGACGACCCGGGACTCGCCGCGATGGTACTCCCGCGCTCCGGCCTCGGGCACAAGCACGGGATCGTCCTCGGCAACCTCGTCGGACTCATCGATTCCGACTACCAGGGCGAAATCATGATCTCGGTCTGGAACCGGGGCAACGATCGCTTCACGCTCAACCCGCTCGACCGCCTCGCCCAACTCGTCGTCGTCCCCGTCGTACAGGTCGATTTCAGGGTCGTCGACACATTCGACGCGAGCGCGCGCGGCGAAGGCGGTTTCGGCAGCACGGGGAAAAGCTGAATTTCCCGGAGGCTGCGCGTGATGCCGATTTATTTTATTTGAACGGGATGCCGGGGTATCTGATTGCAACGCCATGCGCGCGCAGGCGGGAATTCAGGATTCATTTTGCGTAGCCTGACGTAATACTTTCTTCTTCCTTGGCTTCGGCAGCGGAGTGACCGCTTCGAGAGCGGCGACGACCGTGCGCGTCAGATCGGCGTCGTCGATGTCGAGAACATAGTGTTCCTTTGCGCCGACGTAGGGAAAGCCGCGCTCCGCGCCGGCCAACGCGGCGTCGAGGCAGGGCAGGATTTTCACGAAGACGCAGTTGTCGCACACGAGCAGAATCGGCTTGTCGTTGACGTAGACCAGGTACTCGCCGAACATCTTCCGGTAGCGGATCGCGCCGAGACCGGCGACGCATTCCGCGACGTATTCGATGGTTTCGGTTGAAGTGGCCACCGGACTATTTTCGGCGAAAATGGAATACGAATACGCCGTCGTCGTTTTTGAACGAAGAAATCAGCGCGTTTCCCGTTTGACGCGCAAAAGCCTCGAAGTCGCCGGCCGTGCCGGGGTCGGTTGCGAGAACGCGCAGCACCTGACCGGAATCCATTTCAAACAGCGCTTTTTTCGTTTTCAGGATCGGCAGCGGGCAGTACATTCCCTTCGCGTCGAGTTCCCGGTCGAAGGGCGCGGCCTCCCTCTTTTCCGCCGGAAATTCCATCAGAGTCCGCCGCTCTTCCTGAGCCTGTCGTCTTCGTCGCGCAGCCGGCGCAATTCGCGCAGGCGCGCGTCGACGACCGATTGCTCGTAA
>JAISDL010000166.1 GCA_031264825.1 Accumulibacter sp.
ATACCGCCGATGGGCACGGCACGCCGTGCCCCTACAAAGACTTTCGCGTCTTTCGCGCCTTTCGCGGTAAAAATCGGTTTTCGTCTGATCCCTGAAATGGTCGGGAAACCGAACACGGACGTATCGGACAATGGCGGTATCCGGTCAACCCGGTTCTGTATGCGGTGGCGAAGCCGCCGCTGACTGATCTGATTCCTGATACCTGATCCCTGATACCTGACCCTGATTCCTGATACCTGATTCCTGATACCTGACCCTGATACCTGATATGCGGTGTAAAATCCCTCGTAAAACCGACTCCGGTTTGAAGCCCTCCTCTGACCTTGGGAGCCGCGGTCGACTATTGTTTTTTTCCATTTCCAAATTGAAATCCGACAACGCCGCCACGCTTCCGCGCTTTTTCTGCCCCTTGCCCCTCCTTGCCGGCGCGCGCGTGGAACTCTCCGACCAAGTCGCGCGGCACGCGGGGAAATCGCGGCGCTTGAAAGCGGGTGACGCCTTGATACTCTTCAACGGTCTCGGCGGGGAATTCGCGGCGACGATTCTGCCCGCCGACCCGGATAAACCGACGCGCATGACGGTCGAAGTCGAAGAAAAGCGTGAGGTCGACCGCGAATCTCCGCTTGCGATCACTTTGATCCAGGCGCTTCTGCCCGGCGAAAAAATGGATACGACGGTGCAAAAGGCGGTCGAACTCGGCGTGTCGCGCATCGTTCCCGTCGTCTCACGGCGCAGCGTCCCCAGGCTCGAAGCCGAACGGACGCGGCGGCGTCTCGAACACTGGCGCGGCATCGTCGTCTCGGCGTGCGAGCAGTGCGGCCGCAACCGTCTGCCCGAGGTCGACGCGCCGCAAAGCCTGATCGACTATCTCGCGGCGCAAGAACCCGCGCGATCGTCCCTCGCGCGCCGGATTCTCCTCCCCGACGCCGACGCGCGCTTCTCCGACCATCCGCCGGAGGCCTCGGGCGTCGAGTTGCTGGTCGGCGCCGAAGGCGGCTTCGACCTGGAAGAAGTCCGGCTTGCGCGCGCGAAAGGTTTTTTGCCGTCCCGGCTCGGGCGGCGGACTTTGCGGACGGAAACGGCGGGAATCGCCGCGATCGCGGCGATTCAATCCCTCTGGGGCGACTTTTGAAAGGAATCGACATGTTTGAATCGGCGGAACTCGGACACACGGTAGATAAGGAAACGTTCAAGGAAGAAGTCCCCCGCCTGCGCGCCGCGCTCCTCGACGCGCAGTTCGAGCATCAGCAGAAGGCCGCTTTCCCCATCGTCCTCCTGATCAGCGGACTCGACGGCGCGGGAAAGGGCGAGACGATCAATATCCTCCACGAATGGATGGACCCGCGCTTCATCCTGACGCGCGCGTTCTCCGACCCTTCGGAAGAAGAGCGCAAGTACCCGTATATGTGGCGCTTCTGGCAGGCGCTTCCGCCGAAGGGGCGGATCGGAATCTTTTCGGGTTCGTGGTATTCCGAGCCGATCTCGCGGCAGGTCACCGGCAAACAGTCGGACGAGGCTTTTCATCAGTATATGGATCAGATCAACCGCTTCGAGGCGATGCTCGTCAACGAGGGCGCGCTCGTCCTGAAGTTCTGGTTCCACCTCCCGAAGGAGGGGCAGCGCCAGCGCCTGAAGGCGCTCGAAAAAGACCCGCGCACCGCTTGGCGCGTGACGAAAATGAGCTGGGAGCGGACGAAAACCTACGACAAGCTCCAGGACGCCGCCGGACAGGTGCTCCGCGTGACGAACTCGCCGTGGGCGCCGTGGGTCGTCGTCGAAGGCACCGACGACCGTTACCGCTCGCTGACCGTCGGCAGAATCATCCTCGACGCGATGCAAAAACGCCTCGCCGACGAGCGCGACCAGAACTTCCCCGTCGCTCCGCCGATCACGCTCAAGGCGACGGATTCGCTCGACGTGCTGACCGCGCTCGACCTCTCGAAGAAACTCGATAAAAGCGACTATAAAACGCAGTTGGCCAGATGGCAGGGACGCCTCTCGGAACTCGCGCGCCGCCCGGAATTCGCCAAGCACGCGCTGATCCTCGCGTTCGAGGGCATGGACGCGGCCGGCAAGGGCGGGAGCATCCGCCGCGTCACCGCCGCGCTCGACGCGCGCCAGTACCAGGTCGTCCCGATCGCCGCGCCGACCGAGGAGGAACGCGCGCAACCCTACCTCTGGCGCTTCTGGCGCCAGGTTCCGCGCGTCGGGCGGATCACGATTTTCGACCGAACCTGGTACGGTCGCGTCCTCGTCGAGCGCGTCGAGAGTTTTTGCTCGGAGGCGGACTGGCTGCGCGCGTATTCCGAAATCAACGACTTCGAGAACGAGCTTTACAACGACGGCGTGATCGTCGTCAAATTCTGGCTCCAGATCAGCCCGGAGGAACAGCTCCTGCGATTTCAGGAACGCGAAAAAATCGAGTTCAAGCGCTTCAAGATCACCGACGAGGATTGGCGCAACCGCGAAAAAATCAAGGAATATCACGCCGCGGTCTGCGACATGGTCGACCGGACGAGCACGAGCCGGTCGCCTTGGACGCTCGTCGAGGCCGAAGACAAGAATTACGCGCGCATCCGCATCCTCGCCACGCTTTGCGAACGCCTGGAAAAAATCCTCGACGTAAAATGTGAAAAAGGAAAACCGGCCTTATGTCCGAAGAATTGAATTCCGCGCAGTTCGTCTCGCTGTTCCGGTCGGTCGCGCCCTACATCAACCTGTTCCGGAGCAAGACCTTCGTCATCGCCTTCGGAGGAAAGGCGATCGCGGGGCCGCTCGCGCGGACGCTCGCGTACGACGCGAACCTTCTCGCCGCGCTCGGCGTCCGCCTCGTCCTCGTCCACGGCGCGCGCCCGCAGATCGAGGAGGAATTGCGCGAAAAGGGTCTTCCCTCGCTCATCCACCAGGGCTACCGCGTGACCGACGCGGCAACGCTCGACTGCGTGATCGACGCCGTCGGCAGCGTCTATCTCGAAATCGACGCGCTTCTCTCGCAGGGACTCCAGGACACGCCGATGGCCAACAGCCGGATCCGCGTGATCGGCGGGAACTTCATCACGGCAAAGCCGCTCGGCGTCCTCGATGGTGTCGACATGCAGTACGCCGGGAACATCCGCAAGATCGACGCCGAAGGCATCCGCGCGCAGTTGCAGATCAACAACATCGTCCTTTTGTCGTGCCTCGGCGCAAGCCCGACGGGCGAAACCTTCAACCTTGCGATGGAAGAAGTCGCCGAGGCGACGGCGACCGCGATCAAGGCCGACAAGCTGATCTTTCTCACGGACAGCCAAGGCGTCGCCGACCGCGACGGCGCGCTGATGACCGAATTGACCGTCGATTCAGGCGAGCGCCTGATCGCGTCGGGCGACTGGCTCTCGCCCGACATCCGGCGCTATTTGCCGAGTGCCGTCCGCGCAAGCCGTTTCGGCGTCGGGCGCGTCCACCTGATCGGATTCCAGGAAGACGGCGCACTGCTCCGCGAGCTTTTCTCGCGCGAAGGCGTCGGCACGATCATCACGCGCGAATCGCTCGAAACCTTGCGCGACGCGCGCCCCGACGACATCGGCGGCCTCGTCGGCCTGATCGAGCCGCTCGAAGCGCAGGGGATTCTCGTCCGGCGCTCGCGCGAACTGCTCGAACGCGAAATCAACCGCTTCTCGGTCATCGAACACGACGGGATGATCGTCGGCTGCGGCGCGCTCTACCCCTACGGAGAAAATCAGGCCGAACTCGCCTGCCTCGCCGTCCACGCCAACTACCGCCGCTACGGCTACGGCGAGCGGCTGATGCGGCGTATCGAAAATCAGGCGCGCGCCGTCGGAATCCGTCGCCTCTTCGTATTGACGACCGTGACGTCGCATTGGTTCAAGGAGCGCGGCTTCACCGAGCAATCCGTCGACCAGCTCCCCGAAGAAAGACGCCTCGTCTACAACCTCCAGCGACGATCCAAGGTATTGTCGAAGGGGGTCTGAATCAGGAGACAGGAGACAGAGGACAGGAAACAGAGAAAAATATGCGGCGCGAAGCGCCGGAAAATAATCTGTCTCCCGTCTCCTGACATCTGTCTCCTGAATTAGGCTATATTTA
>JAISDL010000070.1 GCA_031264825.1 Accumulibacter sp.
GGAAAACGTCGCCTCGCTTTTCGCCGACGACGACCTCGTCTGCGAGGCTTTCGACAGCGCGGCGGCGAAAGCGCTGCTCGTCAACGCTTTTTTGACGCGCTTCCCGCAAAAGTTTCTGGTCGCGGCTTCGGGTCTCGCCGGGTTCGAGAGCGGGAATACGATCCGTACGCGCCGGGTTTCGGAGCGCTTCTATCTTTGCGGCGACGGCGAGACCGACGCGCGCGTCGGCAGGGGACTCATGGCGCCGAGGGTTGCGATCTGCGCGGGGCATCAGGCGAATATGGCGCTGAGGATTCTTGTCGGCGAATACGATGTTTAGTCGTTTTCAGGAGGGTTCGGGAGTGACGGTCATCGATGCGGGAAGAGAGAAAGCAGGGAAAGGCACGGAAAAAGCATGAAAGCTGCGAAAAACGAAGATTTGCGCGACGTGCTGACGCTCGGCGGACGCGAATTCAGTTCGCGTTTCATCCTCGGTTCGGGCAAGTATTCGCTCACCCTCATTCGCGCCGCGGTGGAAGAGGCGGGGGCGCAGATGATCACGCTCGCGCTCAGGCGCGCCGAACGCGGCGGCGCGGAAAACATCCTCGACTACATCCCGGAGGGCGTCGTTCCGCTCCCGAATACGTCGGGCGCGAGGACGGCGGAGGAGGCCGTGCGCCTCGCGCGCCTCGCGCGCGAACTCGGCTGCGGCGACTTCGTGAAGATCGAGGTCATCCGCGATTCGAAATACCTCCTGCCCGACAACCACGAGACCGTCCGCGCGACCGAGATTCTGGCGGCGGAAGGTTTCGTCGTCATGCCGTATATGTACCCCGACCTGAATGTCGCGCGCGACCTGCAAGACGCGGGCGCGGCGTGCGTGATGCCGCTGGCCGCGCCGATCGGGTCGAACCGGGGCTTGGTGACGATCGACTTCATCCGAATCCTCGTCGAGGAAATCGACGTGCCGGTCATCGTCGACGCGGGGATCGGTCGCCCGTCGCAAGCCTGCGAGGCGATGGAGAGCGGCGTCGCCGCGATCATGGCGAACACGGCGATCGCCACGGCCGGGGACCTTCCCGCGATGGCCGGCGCGTTCAGAAAGGCGATCGAGGCGGGGCGCGCCGCGTACCTTGCCGGTCTCGGTCGCGTTCTCGACACCGCCGACCCCTCGTCGCCCTTGACCGGTTTTTTGAGGGACGACGATGCTTGATTGCACACCGGCGACGCTCGTATCGCCTCGCGCCGCCACCGATTCGTCCCGACATTCCCAACGTTCCCGACAGGACCCGATGGTCCAACCGGACGATCTGGAGGCGATTCCTTCCGACGTGATGGAGCGCGTGTTATCCCTCGCGGAGGCTTACGACGCGAGCGCGTGGAGCGAGAAGCAGGTGCGGCGCGCGATCCACACTACGCAAAGGGGCGTCTCGGACTTTGCCGCCCTGCTCTCTCCGTCCGCGGCGCCGCTCCTGGAGGAGATGGCGCAAGCCGCACGGAGTGAGACGCGCTGCCGTTTCGGCAACTCGGTGAGCCTTTTTACGCCGATCTACATCTCGAACCATTGCGAAAATCAATGCGTCTACTGCGGCTTCAACGCGCGAAATCGCATTCATCGGACGCGCTTGCCGGCGTCCGGGATCGAGAGCGAGATGCGCGGCATCGCCGAGTCGGGCTTGAGGGAAATTCTGATCCTCACCGGAGAGAGCCGCGTGAAGTCCGACGTCGAATACATCGGCGAGGCGTGCGAAATCGCGCGGAAATACTTTCGCGCCGTCGGCGTCGAGGTCTATCCGATGGACGTCGCGGGTTACGCACACCTGCTCGCCCACGGCGCGGACTTCGTCACCGTTTTTCAGGAAACCTACGACCCCGTGCGTTATGGCGAAGTCCATCCCGGCGGGCGAAAGCGCGTCTTCCCGTATCGCTTCAACGCGCAGGAGCGTGCGCTGATCGCCGGCTTTCGCGGCGTCGGATTCGCCGCGCTGCTCGGCCTTTCCGACTTTCGCAAAGACGCTTTCGCAACGGGGCTGCATGCGTATTTCATCCAGAGAAAATATCCGCACGCCGAAATCTCGTTTTCGTGCCCGCGCTTGCGCCCGGTCAGGGGTGGGAGTGCCTTTCGCTTTTCGAGCCTCACCGAAGCGGAACTCCTTCAAGTGATCTGCGCGTACCGCCTCTTCATGCCTTATGCGAATATAACGCTGTCGAGCCGCGAGAACGCGCGTTTCCGCGACAACGTCGTCGGCATCGCGGCGACGAAGATTTCCGCCGGCGTTTCGGTCGCCGTCGGCGGGCACTCCGGCATCGAGAAAAGCGACGGGCAGTTCGAGATCGACGACGCGCGTTCCGTCGACGAGATCCGCCGGATGCTCGCGTCGAGGGGCTTGCAGGCCGTGATGAGCGATTACCTATGATGTCTTTCACAGACGCCTTGGTCGAATCGCTTTGCCGTACGAGATTGAAGATATTGAGTGGGCACGGCACGCCGTGCCCCTGCGTCGCCAAGAGCGATTGGGAGGGGAAATGAGCTTCGAGATCGTCGCGGTCAGTAACCGCCTGCTGTGCCCGGACGAGTTTCTGGAGACGGTCGAAGCGCTCGCCGAGGTGAAGGCCGCCTTGATTCTCAGGGAAAAAGACCTGGCGCCGGACGCTTACGAGGCGATCGCGCGGCAAGTCTCCGAACTCTACGCAAAACACGGCGCGCCCTTGATCGTGCACGGCTTTCCCGACGTGGTCGAGCGCGTGCAATGCGCGGGCTTTCACGCGCCGTTTTCGCTTCTCAAGCAGCGCCCCGGCCTCTGCCGCGAATTGCACCCGCTCCCGGTCGGCGTGTCGGCGCATTCGGTCAAAGAGGCACTTTTCGCCGCCGCGTCGGGCGCCGCGCGCGTCGTCGTCGGGAATATCTTCGAGACCGCGAGCAAGAAAGGCGTCGCGGGACGCGGTGTCGAATTCCTCGCCGAGGTGTGCTGGCGCGTTCCGATCCCCGTCTACGCGATCGGCGGGATTTCCGAGCGGAATATAGTCTCCGTGCGGAAAGCCGGTGCCGCCGGCGCGTGCATGATGTCGTATTTCATGAGCTGAGGACAGAGGACAGGGGTCAGGAATCAGGAATCAGGAATCAGGAAACAGATCAGTTACCGGCGGCTTCGCCGCCGGAGAACAGCAACGAAAACCCGATCGGGTGATCAAAGATTCTTCTCCGGCCGAAGGCCGCAAGAATTCTCTGTCTCCTGTCCTCTGTCTCCTGACTCCTGATCCAGCCCCCCGATCAGCGCTTTCACGTCGTCGACGCCGTTGTCGATGAGCCAGCTTTCCATCTCGCGTGCGACGCGCTGTGCGGCGTCGGGCGTGACGAAGTTCGCGGTGCCGACCTGGACGGCCGTCGCGCCGGCGAGGATGAATTCGAGCGCGTCGGACGCGCTCGTGATTCCGCCGATGCCGACGACGGGAATCTCGACGGCGCGCGCGACCTGCCAGACCATTCTGAGCGCGATGGGTTTGACGGCGGGACCCGAAAGGCCGCCGGTGACGTTCGCAAGCATCGGGCGGCGTTTCGCAAGGTCGACGGCGAGGCCGAGCAGGGTGTTGATCAGCGAGAGCGCGTCGGCGCCCGCGTCGGCGCAGGCGCGCGCCATCGCGACGATGTCGGTGACGTTCGGCGAAAGTTTGACGATCAGCGGTTTTGTCGT
Source organism: Accumulibacter sp. (assembly GCA_031264825.1). GTDB lineage: Bacteria > Pseudomonadota > Gammaproteobacteria > Burkholderiales > Rhodocyclaceae > Propionivibrio. The sequence continues at coordinate 3,672 of JAISDL010000070.1, forward strand.
TTCGGCGCGGCACGCCGAGACGACGCCCGACGCGCACGCGGGGTCGACGCCGAAAACGATTCCGCCTTTCTTGACGTTGGGGCACGAGATATTGACTTCGAGCGCGGCGACTTCAGGGATCGCGTCGAGCCGTGCGGCCATCTCCGCGTATTCTTCGACGCTTTCGCCGAAAAAATTGGCGATGCACGGCGTCTTGACCGTCCGCAGGAAGGGGAGTTTGCGCGCGACGAACGCGTCGATGCCGATATTCTGTAAACCGATCGCGTTGAGCATGCCTGCCGGCGTCTCGCAGATGCGCGGCGGAGGATTTCCCGCGCGCGGCTTGAGCGACAGACCCTTCGTGACGAAGGCGCCGATCGATTCCAGGTCCATGTGTTCGGCGAACTCGACGCCGTAGCCGAAAGTGCCCGACGCGGTCATGACCGGGTTCCGCAGGCGGAGACCCGCGAGATCGACGGAAAGGTCGGGGGTACTCATGCGCTTCCCCAATCGATTTCGTTTGCGTCGAAGACGGGGCCTTCGGAACAAACGCAACGGAAATCCGGCGTTTGCGGCGCGGCGCGGCGCCCGCCGACGACGCAGCCCAGGCAGACGCCGACGCCGCAGGCCATGCGGCTTTCGAGCGAGACCTGGCAGGGAAGCGCGTGGCGCGCGGCGATTTTTGCGACGGCGCGCAACATGCCTTCGGGGCCACAGGCGTAAATCGTGGCTTTGGCGCCTTGCGATTCGAGGTGTCGCGTCAAGGGCTGCGTGACGAGCCCGCGTTCGCCGATCGAGCCGTCCTCGGTCGCAACATGGCATTCGACGCCGAGCGACGCGAAGGCTTCCGCGCGGACGATGTCGTCGCGCCCCCTGCCGCCGGCGAAGAGGCGTACCGTCGAAGACGCGGCGCGGAGTTCTTTGGCGAGCGCGTAAAGCGGCGCAAGCCCGACGCCGCCGCCGACGAGCACGTGTTCGGCGGCGGGAACGGCGAGGTCGAAGCCTTTTCCGAGCGGGCCGAGGACATCGAGCACGTCGCCTTCCTTTTTGGCGGAAAGGATCGCCGTCGCTTTCCCGACGACGCGGTACAGAATCTCGAAGACCGCGCCGCCGGAGGAGGCGTCGGCGTCGAAAATGGCAAACGGACGGCGTAGCAAGGGGTCGGTCGTTCCCTCGACGCGAAGCATGACGAAGCGCCCCGGCGCGGCTTCGCGGACGAAGCCCTCCGACGCGGAAAGGCGCATGTGCCGGTACGACGGCGAGATTTCTTTGTTGAAGAGGATCGAGGATTCTGTCAGCATGTTTTCCGGCGGCGCGGGAAAGCTTCAGTCACGCGCGACGAGCGCCGTGACGACGCTGTTCCGCGCGTAGCGGTAGCCTTCGTCGGGTTTGCTTTTCGGGGCGATTTGCCCGGTGCCGTAACAGCCGACGATCGGAATATTCGGAAAGCGTTTCCGCAGCACGTCGAGGTCGACGTCGTCGTCGCCGTAGAAGAACGGGCCGCGCCCGACGCAGGAAAACATCAGCGCGCCGGCGGGGTCCGGCACCGACGCGGCGGCGAGGTCGACGGCGCGGCGCACGTCTCTCGGCACGGCCCAGCGGTCGCGGCGCGCCCAGCACAGATACTCCCCGGCGCGCGTTTCGCCCGCGAGCGTGATCGAGTGGTCCGCGTTCGCCGAGACGAGGGGAAGGATACGATAGTCGCCTTCTGGAAAGGCGTCGAAATCCTCCGGCGTTTTGGCGACGAGCGCCATCAGTTGATGCAGCGGCACCTGGATCGGAAAATGACGGAGCAGGCTTTTGAACGCTGGCTGGCTACCGAGCGGCGGGTTGGACAGCTTTTGGAGCGTGAAGCCGTTGGCGCCGGCGATCTGTGCCGGCTTGGTGAGCAGAAAGAGTCCATGCGAGACGCCGACCGCGACACGCGCGCCGCCGATCTGGACGTTCGCGTGTGGCGGAGAGAGGAGGTGGCCGCACTGCCAGACCGCCGGCTGGATGAGGTTTTCCGTAAATTCGCCGGAAAATGTCGCGCCGAAGCGCGTTGCCTGCCCCGAAGACGACGCCCATTCGCGCGGGGACTCCCAATTCCCCGAATAGCTCAAGATCGGCTGCGCGTTTCCCGCTTCGGGCGGATGCAAGGACGCGCGTCCGCCAAAGACCATGACGGCGGCGGCGGGGCGATCGAGCGTCCAGCCCTCCTCGGTCAGCACGCCCGCCGCGAGTCCGCCGAAAACCGTCGTGCATTGCGCGGACTGCGCCGCCGCCGTGACGGCGGCCTGCGCGCAGCGGGAAAATTCGGGTGTCAGGAAGAGCAGGACCCCCTGCGCGGAAGCGAGGCCGGCTTTTTCGAGCGCGCGCCGCGTTGCGTCCCTGGCGAGGTCGGGGGTCGGGTCGTTGGCGGAATGCAGAGCGGTAGCGAGGATCATGTCAAGGATTTCGATTCGTATTCGCACAAGTCGGCGATGCCGCAACGCGGACACTCCGGTTTGCGCGCCCTGCAGGTATAACGGCCCAGCAGGATCAGCCAATGGTGCGCGTCGTGCCGGAATTCGTCCGGCACACATTTTAACAGCTTGAGTTCGACTGCCAAGGGGGTTTTTCCCGGAGCGAGCTTCGTCCGGTTGGCGACGCGGAAAATATGCGTGTCGACCGCGATCGTCGCTTCGCCGAACGCGACGTTCAGGACGACGTTGGCGGTTTTCCGACCGACGCCCGGAAGCGCTTCGAGCGATTCGCGGTCGTGCGGCACCTCGCCTCCGTGGCGCTCGACGAGCAGAGCGCACGTGGCGACGATGTTTTTGGCCTTCGCGTTGTAAAGGCCGATCCGGTTGATGTAGGGTACGAGTTTTTCGACACCGAGCGCGCGCATTTTTTCGGGCGTCGGCGCGGCGGCGAAGAGCGCGGGCGTCGCGAGGTTGACGCTCTTGTCGGTCGCCTGCGCCGAGAGGATGACCGCGATGAGAAGCTCGAAAGGCGAGGCGTACCGAAGCTCGGATCGGGGCGACGGGTTCGCGGCCTTGAGGCGCCGGAATATTTCGGCGCGTTTGTCCGAATTCACCGCGACGCCTCCGATGTTTGAGGGCGCGCGGGTTCGGGCGCGCGCGCCTTTCTGGCGCCTCGACGCGCCAGAAAGGCGTTTTTTGTCGCGATCATGCACGCGAGCAGAATGAAGGCGCCGGGCGGCAGGACGAAAAGAGTGATTCCCGGATAGCCGTCGGAAAAGACGCGAAGCCCCGAAAGCGAGGGGACGATCGACTCGATCCCGGAAAAGAGCGTCCCGTTTCCCAGGAGTTCGCGCATCCCGCCGAGAACGACGAGCGTCCACAACATGCCGGTTCCCATCGACACGCCGTCGAAGAACGACTGGATCGGCGCGTTTTTCGCGGCGAAGGCCTCGATCCGCGCGAAGACGATGCAGTTGGTGATGATCAGCGGGATGAAGATGCCGAGCAGATTGTGTATCTCGGAAAGCCACGAGGCCATGCACTGGTCGACGATCGTGACGAGCGTCGCGGCGATCATGATGAAGATCGGCATACGGATTTCGTGGGGGATGAACTTTCGGAGGCAAGAGACGGTAAAGCCGGAAAGCCCCGTGACGAGGATCGTAGCGAGCGAAAGCATCGCGCCGTTGATGAGCGTCGTCGTGACCGCGAGCAAGGGGCAGAGGCCGAGAGTCTGTACGAGGCTCGAATTCTGTTTCCAGACGCCGTTGGCGAAAATTTCGCGCAATTCCGCGCGCGTGATCATGAGGGGTCTCCTTGCCGCTGTCGATCGAAGGCCGCCGCGCCGTCTTTTTCGGAGGCGCCGTAGAGCGCGTCGCGGTGTTCCGAGACGAATTTCAGCGTGTCGCGCACGGCGCGGACGACCGCGCGTGGGCTCAATGTCGCGCCCGCGATGAAGTCGAAGCTCCCGCCGTCTTTTTTGACCTTCCATTCGGATTCGGGGCGCGCGCCGAACGAGAGCGCGTCGAACTGTTTGATCCACGGATTCTTCCGGTTCTTGTCCTTCTTCAGGTCGATGTAGTCGCCGAGTCCGGGCGTCTCGCGGTGCTCGGTGACGCGCACCCCGGTCACGACGCCGTCCGCGCGGACGCCGATCAAGAGGCCGATCGGCCCGGCGTAACCGCCGCGCGCGGTCGTTTCGACGACGAGGACGGCGGGCGCGCCGTTTTTGCGCCCGCGGTAAAACGTCGCGGGCGCATCCAGGGACAAGGCGGGGTCGGGCGCGAGCGAGAGAACATCGGCGGAAATGTCGTTATCGTAAATTTCCGGTGGAAGAATCTCTTCGATCGCGCGCATTTTCTTCGCGCGAACCGACGCCTCCATGACGGGGCGCGTCAGCGTATACGAGGTGGCGAGCAGCAGGGTCGAAACCGCCGTAAACACGGCGAGCGTCGCTGCGCTGCGGAACGCGACGCGGGCGGGAGTGTCGGGAGTGTCAGAGGGATTGGTGTCGGCGGCGGTCATTTCTTTTTCATGCCGAAGACGGGGGGGCGCGTCATGAGGTCGACGAGCGGCGCGCAAAGGTTGAGGATCAGGACCGAGAAGGCGACGCCGTCAGGGTATCCGCCGAAAACGCGGATCGTGTAGGCGAGTATCCCGGCGGCGAATCCGAAAATCAGCCGCCCCTTCGCGGACGCGCAGCCGGAAACCGGGTCGGTCACGATGAAGAAGGCGCCGAGCACGACGCCGCCCGAAAAAACGTGGAAAAGCGGCGGCGCGAAACGCCCCGGGTCGAAAAGCCAGCACACCGCCGAAAGCGCGACGACGCCGGCGAGGAAGCCCGTCGGGGCGTGCCAGCGGATGACTTTGCAACGGAGGAGCCAGAGACCGCCGAGAAGATAGGCGGCCGCGACGCATTCCCAGGTACGAGATCCGATAAAGCCGTGGATTTTCGTGTCGGAGAGCGTTTCGGCGATCGGCGTTCCGGGAGCGAGGCGAAGCGCCGTTTTCAACACGTCGAGCGGCGTCGCGCTCGTCAGCGCGTCCAACTCCTTTGATACGCCGAGGACGGCGAGAATCTGGTCGATGAAGCGTGTTTCGAGTGTGAGCGACGGCCACTGCGACATCAGCGCGGGGAAGGAGACGATGCACGCGGCGAAGGCGACCATCGCCGGGTTGAAAGGATTCTGGCCGAGGCCGCCGTAGAGGTGTTTGGCGATCACGATCGCGACCAGCGCGCCGAACGCGGTCAACCACCAGGGGGCGATCGGCGGGAAGGTCAGCGCGATCAACCACGCCGTGACGAGCGCGCTGCCGTCGGTGACGAAGGGGCGGAGAGGTTTGCCGCGCAATTTGAGCATCGCGGCCTCTGCGGCGAGCGCCGTCGCCGAGGCGATCGCGATCTGGAGAAGGATCACCGGGCCGATCAGGCAGGCATAGACCGCGACCCCCGGCAGAAGGGCGAAGAGGACGCGCGCCATGACGCTCCGGACGCTTGCGTTCCGGCTCAGATAAGGGGGGGAAATGAAGTCCATCGCAGGGATTTTATCGCGTGGCGTCGCCCGGGTTCACGGCGGGGTCGGGTGTTTTTTCCGCCGCTTCCACGCTCGCGGGCGTTTCGGGATTTTTCGGCGGATGCGCTTCACGCTGTAAGCGGGCGCGCTCGACAGCGGCTTCGATCAGCGCTTTCTTTGCCGCGTCCGCGCCATCGCCTCCTCCCGCACCCGAAGTTTTCACGGCGGCGGCGGCGAGGCGTTCGGCTTTCTCGGCTTTCAGGCGTTCTTCGCGCGCCTTGCGTTGCTCGATGCGCGCGCGCGTCGCGTCGGCCTTCGCCTTTTCTTTTCTGCGCGCGTCGATTTCACTTTTTGCGAAGCGGAAGTACTGGACGAGCGGAATCCGCGAAGGGCAGACGTAGGCGCAGCACCCGCATTCGATGCACTCGTCGATGGAAAGTTCGACCGCCTTGTCGAATTTTTGCGCGCGCGAAAAACGGTAAAGCTCGAAGGGCAAAAGCTCGTGCGGACACGCCTCGGCGCACGCGCCGCAGCGGATGCACGGCATTTCGGGCGGCGGCGGCGGAAAAAGCGACGATGAAGCGGCGATCACGCAGTTGCAGGCTTTGACGACGGGCGCGGAAAGATCGGGAATCTCGAAGCCCATCATCGGGCCGCCCATCAAAAAACGTTCCGTATCGGGTTTGGGGCGACCGAGCGCGACGAATTCCTCGAACGGCGTCCCGATCAGCGTTTCCCAATTACCCGCGCTTTCCACGTTGCCGGTCAGCGTGACGACCCTCGAGATCAGCGGTTCGCCGAGGGCGACAAAACGCCACGCGCTGTACGCGGTTCCGACGTTGAAGCACTGCACGCCCATTTCGGGCGAGCGCCGCGTCGACGGAATCTCCTTCCCGGTCAACACGCGGATCAACTGCTTCGCCGCGCCGGTCGGGTAGCGCGTCGGAACGACGACGACCTCAAAATCGAAGCCGAGCGCCTCGACGGCGCGCCGCATTGCGCGAGCGGCTTCGGGTTTGTTGTCCTCGATCCCGATCAGGACGCGCTTCGGTTCGAGCAGGTCGCGGAAAATCGAAGCACCCCGGACGACGTCTTCGGCGCGCTCGCGCATCAGAAGATCGTCGCAACTCATGAAAGGCTCGCACTCGGCGCCGTTGATGACGACTTCGTCGATCGCCGTCGATTTCGCCGCCGTGAGCTTGGCGTGCGTCGGGAAGACCGCGCCGCCCAAACCGACGATTCCCGCGTCGCGCAGCGCCTTGCGGACTTCGTCCGGGGATCGTGCCGTCACGTCGAGCGGCGCGCGCTCGACCCAGGTTTCGAGACCGTCGGGTTCGATCACGACCGAGAGCGTCGGCAGACCCGAAGCGTGCGCGGAGGGACGGTCTTCGATCGCGACGACCTTGCCCGAAGTCGGCGCGTGGACCGCCGCCGAAATCCACCCGTCGGCGTTCCCGATCCGCTGCCCCTTGAGGAGCGTTTCGCCCACGCGCACGCAGGGAGTCGCACACGCGCCGACGCTTTGATGCAGGGGAAGGATCAGCCGGGAAGGCAGGGGGGCTTTCCCTATCGGTGTCAGCGATGATTCGGCCTTGTGCGTATCGGGTTCGACGCCGCCCTTGAATCTGAACAGTCTGCGAGAGAGTCCCGATGGCATTCTGCGGCTTTCAGGCAACGCGGCGGATTTGGAAGACCGGAGACTTCCACTTCCAGTTGTCGAGCGTTTCGGGAATCGTTTTCATCCCGATGCACTCGACCGGACACGGCGCCGTGCACAGCGCGCAGCCCGTGCAGATCGACCCGACGACGGTGTGCAACTGCTTCGCCGCGCCGACGATCGCATCGACGGGACACGCCTGGATGCAGAGGGTGCATCCGATACAGCGGTTTTCGTCGATCACGGCGAACTGCGGCGGCTTTTCCGCGACGCCCGTTGTCGGAATTTCGCGTCCCAGAAGGTCGGCGAGCTTGCGCGCGCCCGCCTCGCCGCCGGGAGGGCAGAGGTTGATCGGCGCGCCGTCGGCGATCGCTTCGGCGTAGCCGCGGCAGCCGGGATAACCGCATTGCCCGCACTGCGTTTGCGGCAGGGCGCGCTCGATTTGGTCGATGATCGGATTTCCTTCGACGCGAAAACGTTCAGACGCCCATCCGAGCGCCGCGCCGAGAAAAGCCGCGCCGAGCGTCATCACGGCGACGGCGATAAATACGTTGTCGGTATTCTCCATGCGACCCCCTAGCGGGCCAGCCCCGAAAAGCCCATGAACGCGAGGCTCATCAGGCCCGCGGTGACGAAGGCGATCGCCGTCCCGCGAAAAGGCGCCGGCACGTCGGCGGCGTCGACGCGCTCGCGGATTCCGGCGAGCAGGATCAGCGCGAGCGTGAAACCCGACGCGGAACCAAAGCCGAAAAGCAGGGATTCCATGAAGTTGTAACGCTCCCCGACGGCGAGCAGCGGAATGCCGAGAACCGCGCAATTTGTCGTGATCAGGGGAAGGTAGATGCCGAGCACCTGGTGCAGGACGGGACTCGTTTTCTTTACGACGATCTCGATGATCTGCACGATCGCCGCGATCGTGATGATGAAGGAAATCGTCCGCAGATACCCGAGGTCGAGCGGGACGAGCAAGTAGGTATCGATGACGTAGCACGCGCCGCTGCTCAAGGTCATTACGAAGGTCGTCGCCGCGCCCATGCCGAAGGTCGTTTCGAGCTTCTTCGAAACGCCGAGAAAGGGGCAGAGACCGAGAATACGGACGAAAACGACGTTGTTGACGAGAACGGCGCCGACGACGAGGAAGAGAGTGTGCGACATGGGACGAGAATTATCACCCGAACCCGGGCGGCAATCAACTTTTACGCCGCACTTTTGCAGTATGCGCCCGCGCGGGGAATGTGCGGGCGCTCATCGCGCCGCGATCGCGCGGTCGAGGTCGGCGAGGAGGTCCGCGAGGGGTTCGATTCCGACCGAAAATCGCAGGAGGTCGGCGGGGCAGAGCGTCCCCGGCCCCTCGATGCTCGCGCGGTGCTCGACGAAGCTCTCGACCGACCCGAGCGACGTTGCGCGCTTGAAAACCTTCAAACGCGCGGCGACGTCGCGCGCCTTCGCCTCGCCGCCCGCGAAGCGCGCCGAGAGCATCCCGCCGAAACCGCCCTTCATCTGCCGCGCGGCGACGAGGTGGCCGGAGTGCGTCGGAAGCCCCGGATACAGGACGTGCGAGACTTCGGGGCGGGCGGACAAGGCCTCGGCGATCCGGAGCGCGTTGTCGGACGCGGCGCGCACACGAAGGAAGAGCGTCCGAAGCCCGCGCAGCAGTAACCACGCTTCGAAAGGGCCGAGGACGGCGCCCGCGTGCGTCCGGGCAAAGCGAATGCGCTGCCAGAATTCGCCGTCGCACTTTGCGATCAGCGCGCCCGCGACGACATCGGAATGACCGTTCAGATACTTCGTCGCCGAATGCAGGACGAAATCGGCGCCGAGAGAAAGCGGTTGCGAAAGCACCGGAGAGGCGACCGTCGAATCGACGAGAACGAGCGCGCCGTGACGGTGCGCGAGCGAACACGCGGCGTCGATGTCGGTCACTTCCCACGTGGGATTCGCCGGCGTTTCGATCCAGAGGAGTTTCGTCGGTTTTTCTTCGAGGAGCGATGCGATCGCGTCGAGGTCGGAATTCGGGTACGAGGCGACTTCGAGCTTGAAATCGTCGGCGAAGCGATGGATCCAGTTGCGCATTCCCCAGTACATCGCGCGGGGGACGACGAGACGGTCTTCCGCGCGGAGCGCCTGCAAAACGGCGCTGCCCGCCGCCATCCCCGAAGCGAAGACCTGCGCGTCGCAGCCGCCTTCGAGGCGGGAGAGGAGGCTTTCCAGCGTTTCGTAAGCGGGCGACGAAATCCGGGAATACATATGCTTTCCGGGGTAGCCGCCGTTTTCGGCGCGCTCGAAGGTGCTCGCCGGATGAAGCGGCGGCGCGAGGTCGCGCGTCGCCTGCGTAATCTCGCCGCTGTGGACGACCCAGGTTTCAGGGGATGCTTTTTCCATGATTTTTCTTTCGCGCGTTCGATCGTCGGTTCCCGGTTTCCCAGTGAGCATTGTAACTGAGGACAGGGATCAGGGATCAGGGATCAGATGTCAGGAATCAGGGATCAGATGAGCCTCTTTCAAAACTGTAGTTGAGAGAGAGATTTATCTGCGGGAAGAGGCGCAAAAGAGGGGCGGCAGGCGGCCATTTCTGGCATGATGTAGCTTCTTCACAACCACACCATAACGCCTGCGAAATGAATAGTACTAAACGCAACCTGATTATGCAACGCTGGAACGTATTTC
>JAISDL010000078.1 GCA_031264825.1 Accumulibacter sp.
TTTTCGCCTTCATCCAGGTCAAGGGCGGAAATTTTTCCGCAATACAAGAAATCGACACCGGCGCGACAAGTCATTATAATGGAGAGATGGCCCTACCTCAGGCAGTTATCGCTTCCATCGTCAGCGCCGTTCTCGACATGACGGCGCAGATCCCCGATCGCGCTCCGCAGTATCAGGAGTACGTGCGTTTGCATCAACTGCCGCCCGAAGCCAAAGTCGGCTTCATGCAGCCGTTTTCCAACGACGGGACGGTGCTGATCGACAACGACCGATTGCCGGTTTCGGCGGCCATACAGATCCGCAACCTGCAAAATCTGATCGTCGTCCCGATGAACGTCACCGAAGCGACGAATGTGGTCTATTTGAACGATCTTTACGGTTCCGTGCATCGCGTCTGGATGATCACTCTGGAAGAAGCGGAATCCCTGCGCCCCGTGGAACCCATCCAACCTTAAGCGTGTCGCTGGCAAAGAAGCTTTTTATCCGCACGTTCGGCTGCCAGATGAACGAATACGATTCGGCCAAAATGGCCGATGTCCTTTCGGCGTCCGGCGATTTTACCCGGACGAGCGTGCCCGAAGACGCGGACGTCATTCTTTTCAATACGTGTTCGGTGCGAGAAAAAGCGCAGGAGCGCGTCTTTCACGATCTTGGCCGCGTGCGTCCGCTGAAGGAGAAAAACCCCGCCCTCATCATCGGCGTCGGCGGTTGCGTCGCGAGCCAAGAGGGCGAGGCGATCCTTGCGCGCGCGCCTTACGTCGATCTCGTCTTCGGCCCGCAGACCTTGCACCGTCTGCCGCGGATGATCGACGAGCGTCGACGGTCGGGTCGACCGCAGGTCGACGTTTCGTTTCCCGAAATCGAAAAATTCGACAACCTGCCCCCCGCGCGCGTCGAGGGCGCGGCGGCTTTCGTCTCGATCATCGAAGGCTGCGGCAAATTCTGCACCTACTGCATCGTTCCCTATACGCGCGGCGAAGAGGTTTCGCGGCCTTTCGACGATGTGCTGACCGAAGCGGCGAGCCTTGCCTCGCAAGGCGTTTCCGAAATCACCCTGCTCGGCCAGAACGTCAATGCGTATCGCGGCGCGCTTTCCGGCAGCGACGAAAACGCCGACCTTGCGATGCTCATCGAAGTCATCGCTGAGATTCCCGGCATCGAGCGCATCCGTTACACGACGTCGCATCCGCGCGAGTTTACGCAGCGCCTCGTCGACGTCTATGCCCGCGTCCCCAAGCTCGTCTCGCATCTGCACCTCCCGGTGCAATCGGGGTCCGACCGCGTTCTCGCCGCGATGAAGCGCGGCTACACGGCGCTTGAATACAAGAGCCTCGCGCGCAAGCTCCGCGCCGTCCGCCCCGGACTCGCGCTTTCGTCGGACTTTCTCGTCGGCTTTCCGGGAGAAACCGACGCGGATTTCGAAAAGACGATGGACCTCATCGACGCGGTCGGGTTCGATGCGTCGTTTTCCTTTCTTTACAGCCCGCGCCCCGGAACGCCCGCCGCCGAGCTTTCCGACGCTACGCCGCACGAAGTCCGGCTCGGGCGCCTGATGCGTTTGCAGCGGCGGATCGACGAACTCGCCCAGGACGTCTCGCGCTCGATGGTCGGGACGGTCCAGCGCGTCCTCGTCGAGGGCGCGTCGAAAAAGAACACCGGAGAACTCGCGGGGCGGACGGACAACAACCGGATCGTCAATTTTTCAGGTTCGCCGCGTCTCGTCGATCGATTCGTCGACGTGCGGATCACCGAGGCGCTACCGCATTCCCTGCGCGGCGAAGTCGTCGTGCGGGAGACCTGAAATGGCGGGGAAAACGACGCGCGGCAGCGTCGAACTTTCTCTCACGCCGGTCGATAACGTCCGCCTCGCCCGCCTGTGCGGCGCGCTCGACGAAAACCTCCGCCAGATCGAAACGGCGCTCGACGTTGTCATCGCAAGGCGCGGCGAGCGCTTCGTACTCCGGGGATCTCCGGGACAAACATCGCGGGCCTCCGAAGCCTTGCAAAAATTCTACGCGCAGGCGAAAAAGCCCTTCAGCGTAGACGAAATCCAGCTCGGACTGATCGAACTGACCGAGTGCTCCACGAAAAGCATCGCCGGCGACGACGCGCCGCTCCTGATGACGCGCAAGACGGAGCTGCACGGCCGTACGCCGCACCAGGTCGAATACCTTCGACAGATTCAGGAATACGACATCAGCTTCGGCACGGGACCCGCCGGGACCGGAAAAACCTATCTCGCCGTCGCTTCTGCCGTCGACGCTTTCGAGCGCGAGACCGTTCAGCGCATCATCCTGACCCGCCCCGCGGTCGAAGCCGGCGAACGGCTCGGTTTTTTGCCCGGAGACCTTGCGAAAAAAGTCGACCCCTATTTGCGCCCACTGTACGACGCGCTCTACGACCTGATGGGTTTCGATCGGGTCGCGCGTCTCTTCGAACGCAACGCGATCGAAATCGCCCCGCTGGCGTATATGCGGGGACGCACGCTGAATCACGCATTCGTGATCCTCGACGAGGCGCAAAACACGACGCGTGAGCAAATGAAAATGTTCCTGACGCGGATCGGAATCGGCGCAAAAGCCGTGATCAACGGCGACGTCACGCAGATCGACCTCCCCGGCGGACAGAAGAGCGGCCTGATCGAAGCACGCCGGATACTGAAGAACGTTCGCGGAATCGCCTTCACCGAATTCGGAAAGGAAGACGTCGTCCGCCACCCGCTCGTCGCGCGCATCGTTTCCGCCTACGAAGCCGACGCCAAGCCCGCGTCCCCCAGGACTTCCGACGATGCCGACCCCGCGCCTTGAGCTTTCCGTGCAATACGCGTGCGGCGTGAAAGACTTGCCGAAACGCTCCGAAGTCCGCGCGTGGGCGCGCGCCGCGTTGCACCCTGACCGCGCGCGCGGCGCGGAAATCGCCATCCGTTTCGTCGGCGAAGAAGAGGCACGCACGCTCAACCGCGACTACCGCCGCAAGGACGCCGCGACGAACGTCCTCTCGTTTTCCTACGAAACGGACCCGCTTCTTCAGGGAGACCTCGTCGTCTGCGTTCCCGTCCTCGAACGCGAAGCCGCCGAACTGGGAATAAGCATGAGTGCGCGCTGCGCGCACCTGATCGTCCACGGCCTGCTCCACTTGCAGGGTTACGACCACGAGACCGGCGAAGAAGACGCGACCGCGATGGAGGCACAGGAGCGCGAGATCATGGCGTCGCTCGGATTTCCCGACCCGTATTCAACGGATTCGACACCCTCCTCGCCGGTTTCTTGCGCCCTCGCGCCGGAATAAACGACGAAATGACGAGAACGCTCGCGCGCCCCGCCCTCGCCGCCTTTTTGCTCGGTGCGGCAAGCGTCGCCGCGTTCGAGCCGGTCGGTTTCTACCCCCTGATCTTTCCAACGCTCGCCGGCTTCTTCGGTCTGCTCGATGCGGCTGCATCGCGGAAAACGGGTTTCCGGGGCGGCGCGCTTTTAGGCGGCGCCTTCGGTTTCGGGCTTTTCATCGCCGGCGTTTCCTGGATTTTCGTCAGTCTCAGCACCTTCGGCAACATGCCCGCGCCGCTCGCCGCGTTTGCAACGATCCTGTTTTGCCTCGTCGAATCGCTTTTTCCCGCGCTCGCGGGCGCGCTCTTCGTCCGTTTTGCGTCGGAATCGAAGCCGCGGCGCGTCCTCTTTTTCGCCGCGCTCTGGACGCTCGCCGAAGTTTTGCGCGGGAGCGGCTCTTTCGGCTTTCCCTGGCTGGCGATCGGGTACTCCCAAACGCCCCCAAGCCCCCTGGCCGCTTTTGCCCCGATCGTCGGCGTCTACGGCGTCTCGCTAATTGTCGCCCTCGCCGCCGCGCCCCTCTCGGAAGTCGCCCGGGGCGTTTTCCGGCGGTCGGGCGAATCGGCGGAGATGCCGCCGCCTTCGGCAACGTGTAAAACCTGCCGATGCCGCCCCTTCCTTCCACTCCTCGCGATCGTCGCGGCGGGGATATGCCTGCGCCCGATCGAATGGACAGCGCCGACCGGCGCCCCGCTCAAACTCGCCATCGCGCAGGGCAATATCGCGCAGGAAATGAAATGGCGTCCCGAACATTTCCACGAAACACTGCGCGTCTTCCTCCGGCTCGTCGAAGAAAACCCCGCGCAGCTTACGATCCTGCCCGAAGCGGCTTTTCCCGCGTTCCTCGATCAGATTCCCCGCGATTACGTCGGCCTGCTCTCGGCGCTCGCGCGGCGCGAAGGCGGGGGCTTGATCGTCGGCATCCCCACGCGGGAAAGCGAGGGACGCGCTTACAATTCGGCGCTTCTCCTGGGGGCGCTGGAAAAAAACGCCGCCGTGAAATACGATAAATCGCACCTCGTCCCCTTCGGCGAATTCGTCCCGCCGGGGTTCAAGTGGTTTCTCGAACTCGTCGAGATTCCCATGTCGAACTTCGCGCCCGGCGCGCAAAAACAGCCGATTCTGCGCGTCGGAGACCAGAGAATCGCCGTCAACATCTGCTACGAAGACGCTTTCGGCGGTGAAATCGCGCGCGCGCTGCCCGAAGCCACGCTGCTCGTCAACCTTTCGAACGTCGCCTGGTTCGGCGACTCGCTGGCACCCGCGCAGCACCTTCAGATTTCGCAAATGCGCGCGTTGGAAACGGGACGGACGATGCTGCGCGCGACGAATACCGGGATGACCGCGATCATCGGGCCCGACGGCCGCGTCGTGAAGCGCCTCGCGCCCTTTACGCGCAACGTTCTGCGCGGAGAAGCGCAAGGCTACGCGGGGACGACGCCTTTCGTCCGATGGGGAAACTGGCTGGTCATCGCAATCGCACTGGTACTGTCAGGAATCAGGAGACAGAAGACGGGAGACAGATGAAAACCGATCGGTGTTTCAACGATCTTTCTCCGGCGGCGAAGCCGCCGGTAACTGATCTGTCTCCTGTCTCCTGATTCCTGATCCCTGATTCACCCTCCCGGCCTGCGGTTCGTGTTTCGACCGGGTCTTTTGCTTCGGGTTTGCGAAGAGGGTTTGCGCGGGTCGTAAGGGTTTTCCGAGGTGACGAAGCGGAAACGGATCGGCGTTCCCTTCAGGCGGAAGACGTCCCGGAAGACGTTTTCGAGATAGCGCACGTAGGAATCGGGGATTTTTTCGAGCGCGTTTCCGTGGACGACGACGATCGGGGGATTGCGCCCCCCTTGGTGGGCGTAGCGCAGCTTGGGCCGAAAAATCCCGCTGCGCGGCGGCGACTGGCGCGAGACGGCGTCGATCAGGGTTCGCGTGAGCTTCGGCGTCGACAAATCGGTCGTCGCGGCCTTGTACGCCGCGTCGACCGAGCGGAAAAGGCTCGAAAGCCCGCGTTTTTTCAGCGCGGAGACGTAATGGAAATTGGCGAAGCTCAGAAATTTCATCCGCGCTTCGACTTCTTCCTTGAACTGCCCTCGCACATACGCCGAAACGCCGTCCCACTTGTTGACCGCGACGACGAGCGCGCGGCCCGATTCTACGATGAACCCCGCGATGTGCGCGTCCTGGTCGGACATATCCTGTTGTGCGTCGAGGACGAGAATGACGACGTGCGCGTCCTCGATCGATTGCAAGGTCTTGATCACCGAGAATTTTTCGATCGCCTCGACGGTCTTTCCCTTCCGCCGCAGTCCGGCGGTGTCGATCAGCATGTAGTGTCTGCCGTCGCGTTCGAAATCGACGTAAATCGAGTCGCGCGTCGTTCCGGGCTGGTCGAAGGCAATGACGCGCTCGTCGCCCAGAAGAGCGTTGATCATCGTGCTTTTCCCGACGTTCGGACGCCCGACGATCGCAACTTTCAGGACGTCGTCTTTTTCAGCCTCTTCACCGGCCTCGGGAAAGGCGCTGAGCACGCGCGCGATCAACTCGCTCACGCCGTCCCCGTGCGCCGCCGAGACGGCGAACGGTTCTCCCAGACCCAGTTCGTGGAAGTCGGAGACCGCGATGCCGCGATCCATACCCTCGGCCTTGTTTACGGCGACGATCACCGCGCGACCGCTTCTTCGCAGTTTGTCGGCGACTTCCTTGTCGATCGCCGTCAGGCCGGCCCGCCCATCGACGAGGAAGACGACGGCGTCGGCCTCGTCGATCGCCTGCTCGGTCTGGCGGGCCATCCGGTAGAGGATTCCGTCCTTGGTGAGCGGTTCAAACCCGCCTGTGTCGATCACCAGGTAAGGTTTCTTGCCGAGCTTGCCGTGACCGTAGTGCCGGTCGCGCGTCAGCCCCGGAACGTCGGCGACGAGCGCGTCGCGCGTTCTCGTCAGGCGGTTGAAAAGCGTCGATTTTCCAACGTTCGGCCTGCCGATGAGCGCGATGACCGGCTTCATTCCTGCTCGACGGCAAAAATCCCGCCGTTGGCCGTCTGCACGAGAATCTGCCTTCCGAAGAGTTGCAACGGCGCGACGACGGGGCTACCGTCGGTCGTCACGCGGGCGACGAAGGAACCGTTCTCCTTGTCGAGAAAATGGAGCACGCCCTGGAGGTCGGCGACGATGACGTAACGTCGGAAAGGCAAAGGCGCGGTCAGCCTGCGGAGCGCGAGCTTGTCCTGCTTCCAGAGGCTCGCGCCCGTTTCCAGGTCGAGCGCGTGGACGGCGCTTCTATCGTCGGTAACGTACAAGGACGTGCCGTCGATCGACAAACCGGAGGTGCTCGACATGGCCCTGGCCCAGATCAGGTTTCCCCGCATCAGGTCGAAGCAGCTTACCCGCCCCTGATACGCCACGGCGCAGATCGTGCGCTGAAAAATGACCGGGGCGCTCGTGATGTCGGACGCTCTTTCAAGCTCGGTCGCGCCCTTGGGTTGCGCGACCGTTCCGTCCCAGACGGCGGCGCCGTTTTCCAGGTTGACCGCGATCAACTTCCCGCCCGGAAAACCGGCGAAGATGAACTGATGGTCGATGAGCGGCTGCGCCGTCATGCGTACCGAAAGCGCCGGCATCGGCCGCTGGAATATCCAGCGCCGCGTTCCGTCGAAGGCGTCGTAGGCAATCAGGCGGTTGTCCGCGCTCCGAACGACGACCATCCCGCCGCCCAGCGCCGGAGGAGAAAGGATTTCGCTCGTCGCTTCGGCTTTCCACAAAAGCTTGCCTTCGCTCGCCGAAAATGCCAGGACTTGTCCCGACGAAGAGCCGACGATCACGCGGTCACGGTCCGCGCCGACGCCGCCCGAGAGCGTCTGACCGACGTTGACCTTCCACGACTGCTTGCCGTCGTCGATGCGTATCAGGCTACCGTCCCGCCCCGCGGCGTAGATCGTCGAATCGACGATCGCGGGCATGAAAGAATAAACCTCGCTTTTTCCGATGCTTTCACGCCAGACGACGCGGGCCTGCGCCGTCGCCTGGATGGCCTGCAACTCGGCAACTTTCGGCCCGCGGCTTTTGAAGGGGTTCATCGAATCCAGCACCGAGCAGCCGGTCAGGCCTGCGAGCGCGAGGACGACGAGAGAGAGGGTTCGGCGCATTACTGCCCACCTCCCAGCGCGTCGAGCTTTTGCCGGAGGATTTCGCGGTAGGTCCCGTCGGCCTGCGTCTGCCAGTCCTGGAGCGAATCGAGGCCGCCGCTCGTCTTTTGTTTTTCTTCCAGCTTTGTCAGCGCCGATTGGTAGGCTTTGCGCGCCTCATCGACCTTGCCCTGGATTTTCAGGATATCGCCGCGCGTATCCTGAAAACGCGCCTCGAACACGGGAAGCACGCTGCCTTCGAGCTGTTTCAACGCTTCGTCGTAGGATTTTTCGTCGATCAGAAGGACAGCAAGATAGAGACGCGCAAGCTCGCGCAATTCGTCCTTGTTGCGCTCGGCGACCCATTGCAACTGCGCTTTCGCCGTTTTTGCATCCCCCGACTCGACAAAGGCGCCCGCCGCCATCAGGGCGCCGAGCGAGGCGTAGGAGGCGCTGTCGAACTTCTCGATGAGTTCTCCGCTCGCCGCTTTGACGCGCGCGATGTCCTTTTTCTGGACGGCCTCCTGAAGCGAATGGTAGATCATCGACGCTTGGGCAATCTGGCGGCGCTGATACCAGTTCCACGCCTGCCATGCGATGACGACCGAAAAAACGACGAGCAGGACGTTGAGCAAGGGGTTTCCGTGCTGCTTCCACCACGTCTTCAACTCATCGATCTGTTCCTGCTCTTCAAGATTATAAGCATCCATTGAAGTCATCCTCATCCAGAAAAGATTTCACGATCTCGTCGGCGACTTCGTCGATCGAAACGCGTTTTTGCGGCTCGCGACCATCGTCCCGCAAGGGTTTGAGCGTCACCTCGCCGTCGCGCGCCTCGTCGTCGCCGATTATGACGGCGTAGAGAGCGCCCGAAGCGTCGGCTTTTTTCATCTGCGATTTGAAACTTCCGCCGCCGCAGTTGAAAAGCACCGAAACCCCTCGATCGCGCAGACCTTCGGCAACTTCAGGCGCGATCGCATTCGCCGCGTCGCCCTGGTAGACCAGGTAGACGTCGGTTTGCGGCGCCGTGGGCACTCCGTCGGACTCCTGAACGAGCGCTGTCAGGCGCTCGACTCCGATGGCAAAACCGCACGCGGGCATGGGTTTCCCCCCCAACTGCTCGGCGAGACCGTCGTAACGCCCGCCGGCGCAAACCGTCGCCTGCGCGCCGAGCCGGTCGGTCAGCCATTCGAAAACGGTCAGATTATAGTAGTCCAGCCCGCGAACGAGGCGGGGATTGATCGTGTACGCGACGCCCACGTCGCTCAAGACTTGTTGCACGCCTTCGAAATGCGCGATCGATTCCGCGCCGAGATGGTCGAGAAGACGCGGCGAATCCGACAGCAGCTCCCGCATCGCGGGGTTCTTGCTGTCGAGTATCCGAAGCGGGTTCGTATGGAGGCGGCGTTTTGCTTCTTCGTCGAGGCTGTCGGCGTGTTTCTCGAAATAGTCGACGAGTTCGGCGCGGTAGCGCGCCCTTTCTTCGGGTTGCCCCAGAGAATTGATCTGCAATTCGATTCCGTCGAGCCCAAGGTCGTCCCAGAGGCGCGCGCACATCAGGATCTGTTCCGCGTCGATATCGGGCCCGGCGAAACCGAAGGATTCGACGCCGATCTGATTGAATTGACGGTAGCGCCCTTTCTGCGGCCGCTCGTGCCGGAACATCGGCCCCAGGTAATACAGGCGCAAAGGACGCTGCGCCGCCAGGTGGTGCTGGAGGACGGCGCGCGCGCAACCCGCCGTCCCTTCCGGCCGCAAGGTCAGTTTTTCCCCGTTGAGACTGTCTTCGAAGGAATACATCTCTTTTTCGACGATGTCGGTCACTTCGCCGATGGCGCGCCTGAACAAGGAGGTCGGCTCGACGATTGGCAAGCAAATCGGCCGGTAGCCGTAAGCTTTCGCCCACAAACGCACCCGCTCTTCAAAAAACTCCCGGAACTCGGCTTCCGCCGGAAGCACGTCGTTCATTCCACGCACGGACTGCACAGTCTGATTCATGATTTCATCGTATTCTTTTGTCGATAGGTGCGCGCGACGTAACGCTCGACGATCGCCGTAAAATCCCCGGCGACATTCCCGCCGCGCAGCGTGGCGGTCTTCACGCCATCCTCATAGACCGGCGCCGCCGGCGCTTCTCCCTTCCCCGGCAAGCTGATCCCGACGTTCGCGTGCCGGCTTTCGCCCGGCCCGTTCACGATACACCCCATGACCGCCAGACTCATGTTCTCGATCCCCTCGTACGCCTCGCGCCATGAAGGCATACGCGCGCGGACGTAATCCTGCACCGACTGCGCGAGTCCCTGGAAGACGTCGCCGCTCGTCCGCCCACAACCGGGACACGAGGTGACCATCGGCGTGAACGCGCGCAAACCCATCGTCTGTAGTATTTCCTGCGCGACGATGACTTCCCGCGCGCGCGACTCGCCTTTCACCGGCGTCAGCGAAACGCGGATTGTATCCCCGATTCCTTCCTGGAGAAGAACGGCGATCGCCGCGGTCGAGGCGACGATGCCCTTCGACCCCATCCCCGCTTCGGTCAGCCCCAAGTGCAGAGGATAATCCGAAAGCTCCGACAGGGCGCGATACACGGCGATCAGGTCCTGCACTTCCGAAACCTTGCACGAAAGAACGATGCGATCTCCGGGAAGGCCGAGCGCTTCGGCGCGCGCGGCCGATTCGAGCGCCGATTCGATCATCGCCTCGCGCATGATTTCGCCCGCGCCCCGCGGTTCCGGGCGTTCGAGGTTCCGATCCATGACGCGCGCGAGCAATTCCCGGTCGAGGCTCCCCCAATTCACGCCGATGCGCACGGGTTTGTCGTAGCGGCAGGCGATCTCGATCATCTGGGCGAATTGCCTGTCGTGTTTTTCACCCGACCCGACGTTTCCGGGATTGATGCGGTATTTCGCCAGGGCTTGCGCGCATTCGGGGTAGTCGGCCAGCAGGCGGTGGCCGTTGTAGTGGAAGTCGCCGACGAGCGGAACGTCGACGCCCGATTTATGGAGCCGCTCGCAGATCGCGGGAATCGCCGCCGCCGCTTCGGGCGTATTGACCGTCAGCCGAACGAGTTCCGAACCCGCGCACGCAAGCTCGGCGCATTGCGACGCCGACTCCGAAACGTTCGCCGTATCGGTATTCGTCATCGACTGAACGACGATCGGATGATCCCCGCCCAGCGAAAGATGGGCGATTTTCACCGTGCGCGTCGGCCGACGAGAGGCAATCCGGTCCGGTCGGGAGAAACCACCAGTCAAACTTCGACCCTCATTTGACGGTAAGGTGCGCGACGTTTTCCCTGCTGCGCTTCGAGAGGTCGAGCGGTCTGCCCTTGTAATGCGCGCGGACGTGGGCGGCGTTACCGACGACCAGCGAAAAAGGCGCCTGCACCTCGACCCTCTGCCGCGTCCCGGCCTGATTCATCCCGGAAAAAACCACTTTGTTGTTGCGATTGCGGACCTCGACCCACGCGCCTTCGAGAAAATCGAAGGTCAAGCCGCTCGCGGAAGCGGCGGG
>JAISDL010000165.1 GCA_031264825.1 Accumulibacter sp.
CCTCGGCGACTTCACGCACGCCGCCGACGTCGGCCAGCCGGCGCTCGCCGGATCGACGACGTATGATCCCGAACGCAAAACCTATACCCTGCGCGCATCCGGCACGAACATGTGGAGCACGCACGACGAGTTCCACGCCGTGTGGCGCGCGCTGCGCGGAGACTTCGTCCTGCGGACGCGCGCACGCTTTACGAGCGAGGGCGGCGAACCGCACCGCAAGCTCGGCTGGATCGTACGCGCGTCGCTCGACGACAACGCCGCCTACGCCGACGCCGTCGTCAGCGGCAACGGCATGGTGTCACTCCAGTTCCGCCGCGCCGCGGGCGCTCAGACCGAGTTGATCGCCTCTCCTGCCAAGGCGCCGGACATGATCCGGTTCGAACGGCGCGGACGCAAATTCATCATGTCGGTGGCGCGATTCGGCGAGCCTTTCACTCATACCGAACTTGCGGACATTGATCTGGGCGACGCGGTCTACGTCGGGCTGTTCCTCTGCGCGCACGACCCGACCGCGCTCGTCACCGCAACATTCGACGAGGTCCGCATCGACGCCGCCCCATTTACAGGACTGAATCCAGCTTCCATTTCGCAGGATGAATACGGACAAAAAAAGGAGAACCGAAATGACTGAAAAGACAACAAGCACAAACGTCGACGACGGCGTCGACCCGACGCGTCGTTCGATGATCAAGGGCGCGGTCATCGCCGGACTCGCGGCGGCGTCGCTGCCGGGATCGGCGGAAAGCGCATCGGCGCCTCCGTCGCGCGGCGCCCAGCCGCTCGTCGATCCGCGGACCCGCTTTCCAAACGACGAGCCGACGCAGGCGCAGGCCTGGCCGGGGCTTCAACGCGACATGATGCCGAGACCCGACTGCGGAGAAACGAGTTACCGGGGTTCCGGGCGGCTTGCCGGTCGCCGCGCGCTGATCACCGGCGGCGATTCCGGAATCGGTCGTGCGGTAGCGATCGCTTACGCGCGCGAAGGCGCCGACGTCGCGATCAACTACCTGCCGCAGGAAGCACCCGACGCCGAAGAAGTGATCAAACTCATCCGCGCCGAAGGCCGGAGCGCCATCGCAATTCCCGGCGACCTTCGTACCGAAGCCTTTTGCAAGCGTCTCGTCGCCGAGGCCGAACGCGAACTCGGCGGTCTCGACATCCTCGTCAGCAACGCCGGCTTCGGGTGGTTCCTGCCCGACATCCTCGAGTATCCGAGCGAAAAATTCGACCAGGTGATCAAGACCAACCTGTACGCGTCGTTCTGGCTGTCGAAGGCCGTCATCGCGGTGATGAAGCCGGGAAGCGCGATCGTGTTTTCGAATTCGGTTACGGCCTTTTTGCCTTCCGAGGCCTTCCTGGGCTACAGCGCGACGAAAGCCGGTCTCGTCGCCTTTACCTGCGCGCTTGCGAAACAGGTCGCCAAACGCGGCATCCGGGTCAACGGCGTCGCGCCCGGCGCGATCTGGACGCCGATGCAGGTTTATTTCGAAGCGCCCGCGAACAATGTCGAAAACCTCAACGCCTTGACGCCGATCGGGCGCATGGGACAGCCCGTGGAGATGGCCCCGCTTTACGTTGCCCTCGCGGAAAGTACGAGCAGCTTCGTCACCGGGAGCACGTGGTCCGCGAGCGGCGGGCGGGTGTAGCGGGGAACGAGGTTTCGGGCGCCTGCCTGACGTCGGGTCAATCCGTCGCGCGCCGCCGCACACCCGTTCGTAGCGCCGTCACGTCCCGAATCGGGGGCGCGCCGAACATTCGATGGTACTCGCGGCTGAACTGCGTCGCGCTCTCGTAGCCGACGCGCACCGCTGCGGTGACGGCGTCCGCGTTCTCGGCGAGAAGAATCCGGCGCGCTTCGTGCAGCCTCAGGTGTTTCTGGTACTGCAAGGGACTCATCGAAGTCATACCTCTGAAGTGATGATACAGCGTGGTCACCCCCATGCCGGCCAGTTCCGCCAGGTCCTTGATCCTGATCCGCCGCGTGTAGTTCTCCCGGAGCCAGGCGATCGCCTTGGCGGTTCTCTGGCTTTGCGTGCCGAGCAGAACCGTCTCACGAAAGCGCTCGCCCGCGGGACTCATGAGAATGCGATAGATGATTTCCCTTTGAATCAACGCGCCGACGTGGACGAGGTCTCCGGGCTTGTCGAGTAGACTGATCAACCTCTTGACGGCGTCGAATAGTTCGATCGTCGCGGGGCCGGTCGCCATCGCGATTCCACTCGCCGGCGTGTTTTCCGTGTGCGTAGCGACGTTGGCGATCATTTGTCGCGCGGCTTCCAGGTCGAGTCTCATGAGCAAGGAGAGATACGGCGCTTCGGGACGCGCCTCGAGGACCTCGGTCGTCGTCGGGAGATTGACCGCCGTCAGCAGGAAGCGCGACTCGTCGTAGACGTAGGTGGTCCCGCCGAGTCGAACGCGCTTTTTGCCCCGAATGATCATCGAAATGCTGGGGTCGTACAGGTAGGACGTGGGCGGCTTGGGTTTTTCGAGCTTCGAAAAGCTCAAACCCGGCAAGGACGTGACGCGCTCTTCGGCGTCTCCAACGAAGGCCGCGATCCGGGGCGCGAGGCTCGCGCGGATCGGCTCGGTCTCGCTGCGGCGACGGCGATCGGCCTGGTCAGGTTCAAAAATCATGGGGGGCTTTCCATTGCACCGGCGCGGGAACCGGAGGTTTGGGACGCGGCGGAATTCGGCTTGGGAAGTTCGTTCAGAAAGTCGCGGATTTTTTTCAGGTAGAGCGCGCGGTTCTGCGAAAAGTCCTGGTGACCGCCCGTGCCGACGACCATCTCTTTCCGGTTGTTCCGGTACGACTCGAAGACCTCCTTCCCCAGAACAAAGGGGACGACCCTGTCCTCCGGGCTGTGGAGGACGAGCAAGGGGCAGCGGATCGTCTCGAGGCGGGTTTTCGTGTCGAAGGCGTTTCCGAGGATCAAGCGAAGAAGCGGAGAAAGCGCGGGCGTGTGCGTCGCGGGAACATCGCGCAGGCGCGTGAAGGACGAATCGAGGACGAGCGCCGCCGGAGGGTGATCAAGCGCGAGCCGGGACGCCACACCGCCGCCGAGAGAAAAACCGTAAAGGACGATTTCGCCGGGCGCCGCGCCGCGTTCGAGCGCCCATCGCCACAGGGCTTCGGCGGCTTGGTAGGTTCTTTCTTCGGTCGGCGCGCCTTCGCTCATCCCGTAACCCGGATAGTCTATGGTCATTACCGTCAGGCCCAGCGAGTGGAGTTCTTCCCATTGGGAAAAATGCGACATGTTCCCGCCGTTGCCGTGAAAGACGAGGACCGTCCTGCTCGTTCTACCCGCCGCGCCCGAAGGCGGCAGAATGCGCCAGGCTTTCATCCTCAGGCCGTCGGGCGTTTTGAGCCACGCCTCTTCATAGTCGAGCTTCAGGTCCTTCGGTGTGATCAGGATTTCGCGGTCGGGGTGAAAGGCGAAACGATTTTTGAAGACAATCCCCGCGCCGAGAAGGATCGCCGTCACGAGGCAAAACACAACGACGAAGCGTCCGAAAAGCCAGCGCGCCCAGGAAAGCCGGGGCGGCTTTTCGGGGACGAGCCATTTGCGCGGAATTTCCATGTTGCCTTTTTTACCACACGAGCGGGAGATTCACAATTCGTGTGTCCGGTCAAGTCAAGGGGATGGCGCAACTTCAGAACTCCTGTTATAGTTAAGCACAGAACACTGTGCTTAACTATAATTTAGAATGAAAGACGTTTCAAATCAACAGGTTATAGAACATCTTAAGCGCCTGAACCAGTGGTGGGAGAACGGCGGAATGGATGAGGCGACCTTGGCTCTGCGTCCGCGCGCCTATCTGTCGCCGGTGCGGCAGTTATTGCTGGACTCCAAATTGCGTCGTGCCGTCGTTCTGTTGGGGCCACGCCGGGTGGGCAAGACCATCCTGATTCGCCATTTGGTCGCCAGTCTTTTGGAGAGCGGAACGCGCGCACAGCGCATCAGCTATGTCGAAATGGATCATCCTCTGTTGCATGGTCATTCACTGGAGGCACTGGTGCGTCAAATCGAGGAAGCATCGCCCGACGGCGATGGGGAACGGTATCTGTTCTTCGATGAAATTCAGTCGCACAAGGATTGGGAGAAATACCTCAAGCATTTGGTGGATCATCGGCCCGACCTTCGCATTCTGGTGTCGGGATCGGCCGCGGCGGCACTCAAGCGCCAGAGCACGGAGTCCGGCGCGGGGCGGTTCACGGATTTTTTATTGCCGCCGCTGACGTTTTCCGAATACCTCCAACTTCGGCCTGAAACACCGGCAATTCGCAAGGAAAGTCCCGGCTTTTATATACTGGAAGACATGGAACGGCTGAATCAGCAGTTCGTGGAATATGTCAATTTCGGCGGTTACCCGGAACTGGCCTTGTCAACCACGCTACGCGGCAACCCGGAACGCTTCATCAAGTCCGACATCGTGGACAAGGTGCTGTTGCGCGATTTGCCGCAGTTGTACGGTATCAAGGACATTCAGGAATTGAACTCCCTGTTTACGCTACTGGCCTTCAATACGGCTGAGGAGGTGTCGTTCGAGCAGTTGTCGCAACGCAGTGGGGTGGGTAAGCAGACCATACAACGTTACATTGAATACCTGGAAGCGGCGTTTCTCATCAAGCGCGTGTTCCGGGTAGGTCAGGACGGAAAGCGTTTCCAGCGCGAGCGCAATTTCAAGGTGTTTCTGACCAATTCGGCCATGTTCACGGGGCTGTTTGGCGCGAAAAAACCCGACGAGCCGGAGTTTGGACATTTGGTGGAAACGGCACTGTTCGCGCAACGCTTTCACGAGGGCACACGGCTGAATTACGCACGCTGGGGCGCGGACGACAGTGAAGTGGCCTTGGTCGAATCTTCACAGGCGTTCAAACCCCTTACGGCCCTGGAAATCAAATGGAGCGACCGGCATGTGGGCAAGCCGGAGTCACTCAAAGGCTTGATGAAGTTCGCACGCAACAACCACTTGCCGCTGGTCTGGGCCACAACGCGCGGCAGTTTCGGGCGGCAAACCATCGATGGTAGTGAAATCCGTCAATGGCCGGCGGCGGCGCTGGCTTTTCACTACAGCGTACGTACCACGCAAGACCGTTTGGCGGACTTCGAAGCGCGGGTGAAGTGTAGCGGAACGACAGAGACGGAATTGCCCTAAGGGCTTTCCTCTCCAAAACCGAGGTCGAACAAGCTCCGCGCGGAATTGGGTGCGCTCATCCGCGAAAAGCTGGCAAGACTTTGTTATTCGATTTGTCGAGAAAGGGGAACTACATGAGCAGTGAAAAACTCGATCTGACCCCGCTGTGCAATGCCATTTCCCGATTACGGGAAGCTTGGGAACGTTACCGGCGAGACATCACGGATACACAAATCCGTGATGGCTTGATCCAGCGTTTCGAGTTCACCTACGAAATCAGCCATAAAATGCTCAAACGCTTTCTGGAGATGACATCATCCAGCCCCGCCGAATTCGATGGCATGAGTTTTCAGGATTTGATACGCACGGGCAACGAGCGCGGCCTGCTTTTGGGCGATTGGCCGAAGTGGAAGGACTACCGCAACATGCGAGCCAAAACCAGCCATACCTACGATGAAGACGTCGCACTGGAAGTCGTGGCAGGTATCCCCGGATTCCTGGAAGAAGCCGTCTACCTGCAAAAACGCCTGAATGAGAAGCAGGAATGACAAGCAAGGCCGTGCCCATTCCAGACATCGACATCCGTCCCGAGCATTGGCAGATCGTGCGGGACATCCTGCGCAAGCACGTGCCGCAATACGAAGTCTGGGCCTTCGGTTCGCGCGCGAAATGGACGGCCAAGCAATATTCCGACCTCGATCTTGCCGTCATCACGAATCGGCCCCTGCCGCTGAAAGTCAGCGCGTCCTTGGCCGACGATTTCTCGGAATCCGATCTGCCGTGGAAGGTGGATGTGGTGGATTGGGCGTCCACCAGCGAATCGTTCCGAAAAATTGTCGAGCGGGATAGGGTAGGGGTGCAGAAGGCGGACAGGGTG
>JAISDL010000177.1 GCA_031264825.1 Accumulibacter sp.
TTTGCCCGCGCCGTTCGGGCCGAGGAAGGCGAACAACTCGCCTTTTGTCACCGTCAGCGAAAGAGCGTCGAGCGCCAGGACGCCTTGGTACGACTTGACGAGTTTCTCGACGCGGATCATTCAGGATGCCTCCGCCCGCGACGCCGTCAGGGGAAGGCAAGCCCGCGCGTCAGGCGCACGAGCGTTTGCCTCCGATCCAGATGCAACTTCTCACGCATTGTATCTCGGTGATTTTCGCGGATTTCACGTCTTTGACCGAGTTCGACGTGATGCTCAGGGCGATGATTTTATCGACGCGCCCGTCTTCGGGCTTCTTGGTATAGTATTCGACGTTGATGCGCGTGAAATTCGCCGCCATCTTGATCGTGTTCCCTCTTTCGCCGTAGAGCGTGTAGAAAATTTGCAGGGGCTGGCACACGTGGACGTACGAGAAATCTCCGCTGATCCTCATCAGGTCGCTGTAGTTGTCTTCCTGCGCAAGGGTGAAATTGAATTTGAAATTCATGGGTACGTTCCTGCCTCTCCCGACAACGATCTTTCCGGGTCTCCCGGCAGGCGTCTGAGCGCTCGGCAACGTTACGCCCGGCAGTGTCGCCGTCGCCACGCCCTGCAACATTTTATCGACCGATTCCAGCTCGGCGGCGCAGCCCGCGAGAAGTACAACAAGCCCGAAAACCAATTTCCTCATTCGTTTGACCTTATGTGTAAAAATTGTGATTGAAAGAAGTGCGTCGCGGATTGTATCGGATTTTCGATACGCGGGTAACCCGCGCCGTCACAAGCGATGGCATCAGGTCTTCGACAGCGCGCGGTCGATATCCCAGAGGATGTCGTCGAGCGTTTCCAGGCCGACCGAGAGGCGGACGAGGTCGGGCGGGACGCCGGCGGCGATCTGCTGTTCCTCGTTCATCTGGCGGTGCGTCGTCGACGCCGGGTGGATGACGAGCGTCTTCGCGTCGCCGATATTGGCGAGGTGCGAGAGGAATTCGACGCTTTCGATGAATTTCTTGCCCGCCTGCGCGCCGCCGCGAATCCCGAACGAGAGAACGCCGCCGCTGCCGCGCGGGAGGTATTTTTGCGCGAGCGCGTACGAGGGGCTCGACGGTAGCGACGGGTAGTTGACCCACGCGACTTTCGGATGCGACTCCAGGAAGCGCGCGACGGCGAGCGCGTTCTCGCAGTGCCGCTCCATCCGCAAGGACAGCGTCTCGACGCCCTGGAGGAGCAAAAAGGCGTTGAACGGCGAGAGCGCGGGGCCGAAGGTGCGGAGGATTTCCATTCGGCATTTCGTGATGAACGCGAAGTCCCCGAAAGTCTCGTAAAAGCGCACGTCGTGGTAGCCGATCGAAGGCTCGGTCATGCACGGGAAATTCCCGTTATCCCAAGGGAATTTCCCCGATTCGACGACGACCCCGCCCAGCGTCGTCCCGTGTCCGCCCAGGTATTTCGTCGCCGAGTGCAGGACGACGGCGGCGCCCCATTCAAAGGGGCGGCAGAGCCAGGGCGACGCGAAGGTGTTGTCGACGAAGAGCGGGAGTCCCGCGTCGCCGGCGATTTTTGCCACGCGCTCGATGTCGAGGACATTCAGCGACGGGTTGCCGATCGTTTCGGCGTAGATCGCCTTCGTCTTCGGCGTGATCGCGTGCGCGAAGTTTTCCGGGTCGTCCGAGTCGACGAAGTGCGTCTGGATGCCGAGCTTTCGGAAATTGACGTCGAGTTGCGAGTAGGTTCCGCCGTAGAGCGTGCGCGCCGCGACGATCTCGTCGCCGGTCTCGGCGATGTTGAAGAGCGCGACCATCTGCGCCGCGAGGCCGCTTGCGACGGCGAGCGCCGCGCGTCCGCCCTCGAGCGCGGCGACGCGCTCTTCGAGGACGGCGACCGTCGGGTTCGAGAGGCGCGTATAGACGTTGCCGAAGGTCTGGAGGTTGAAGAGGCTCGCGGCCTGCTCGGTCGATTCGAACACGTACGACGTCGTCTGATAGATCGGGACGGCGCGGCTCGCGGTCGTGGCGTCGGGAACCTGCCCCGCGTGGAGGCTCAGGGTGTCGAATCCGTATTTGTGGTCGGGCATGGGGTTTCCTTTCAAGGCGTTGTCGGGCGGCGCGACGAGATGACCCCCGTATTCACGCCCATCCAGTTGAGACCGCCGAAGAGGCGGCCGTATTCGATTTTGACGCAGCGGTCCATGACGACTTCGAGTCCGGCGTCCTCGGCGATTTTTTTCGCCTCCTCGTTGATGACGCCGATCTGCATCCAGAGCGTCTTCGCGCCGATCGTGACCGCGTCGCGCGCAATCGGAACGCAGTCTTCGGGTTTGCGAAAAACGTCGACGAGGTCGACCGGGAAGGGGATCGCCTTCAGGTCGGGGTAGGACTTCTCGCCGAGGATTTCGGAATGCCTCGGGTTGACGGGGACGATGCGGTAGCCGTGCTCCTTCATGTACTTCGCCGCGAAGTAGCTCGGACGGAACCAGTCGGCCGAAAGACCGACGACGGCCAGCGTATGCGCGTCGCTCAGGATGCGGCGCAGGGTCAGGATGTCGCTCATGGGTTTTCCAAACGTTTTTCCGCGCGAACGAAACCAACCCGCCCGCGCGGCGGTCACTCGGCTACTCCAACGCGCGCGTCAGAAAACCCGCGCCGCGAGACTACGCATTACACCAGACTGGAGTGCGTTTGTCGATGAAAGCAGAGATTCCCTCCTGCGCGTCGAGCGCCTGGAGGTTTTCGACCATGACGCCCTGCGCGTACGCGTAGGCGTCGGCGAGCGACAACTCGGCCTGCCGGTAGAACGCCTCCTTGCCGACGGCGAGCGTATGGCGCGATTTCGCCGCGATCTTCGCCGCGAGCGCGGCCACCGTCGCGTCGAGTTCGCCTTCGGGGACGATTTCGTTGACGAGTCCGAAGCGCAGCGCCGTCGGCGCGTCGATCAAATCGCCGAGCAGGAGCATCTGCATCGCGTGCTTGTGCGACATATTGCGCGTGAGCGCGACCATCGGCGTCGAGCAGAAAAAGCCGATGTTGACGCCGGGCGTCGCAAAGCGCGTCGAATCCGCGGCGACCGCGAGGTCGCACGTCGCGACGAGCTGTGCGCCCGCCGCCGTCGCAATCCCGTGCGCGCGCGCGATGACAGGCTGCGGGAGCGAGACGATGCGCTGCATCAGTTTTCCGCACGCGGCGAAGAGCTTTTCGGCGTAATCGCGCCCAAAGGCGTTCGCGCGCATCTCTTTCAAGTCGTGTCCCGAACAAAAAGCCGGACCCGCGCCGGAGAGGACGACGACGAAAGCGGACTTGTCGTCGGCAATCGCGTCGAATTCGGCGATGAGCGCGTCGATCATGCCCTGCGAAAGCGCGTTGCGCGCCTGCGGGCGGTTGAGCGTCAGGCGGACGACGCCGCCATCCTGTTGTTTCAAAACGAAGGGTTCTTGCGTACTGGAAGTCATAAGGTTTCCTTTTGGGTCGTGTCGGTCGGAGGATTATTATTTTTTGCGTAACATGCCCGTTTTATCGACTTCGCGCAAGGCCAAAAGCTCGATTTCGGTCGCGTCGGGGACTTGCGAAGCGTCTTTGGCGACTTTCAAGTCCCAACCCGTGCTCGCGCGGATTTCGTCGACGTTCGAGAACGAGAACCACGCGGAAAGCTCGAACTCCTTCGTTTCCGGGTGCGGGCGCAGGATGCCGAGCGTCGTGATGATCGCCGACGGGCCGCCGCCGATGAGACCCAGGCGTTCGCGCGCATCGCCGCCGTCGAGGTAGCCCGGAGAAGAAATATACTCGACCTTATCGACGAAGCGCTTCTTCTCGTGATTCGCCATGATGACGAAGCGCCGCGCGCCGCTCGCAATGTCGTTCGCGCCACCCGCGCCGGTCAGGCGCGTTTTGGGCGGCGCGTAGCTTTGGCCGATCTCGCGCCCCCAGATTCCGGTCGTATTGACGTTGCCGAACTTATCGACCTGCGCCGCGCCGATCACGCCGACGTCGCAACGCCCCGAAGCGACGAGAAAGCCGAGCGCGTCGATCGCGTTCGTGAAGCTCACCGCGTTCGACGAAATCCGGTTGCACTCGATCCCCCACGGCAGACCGCCGACCGGTGTCGCGCCGAAAACGCCGCCCTCGGTGATCGAGCGGACGTTCGGCGCGTGGCACGCCTGCGCGAAGTAACCCGCGAGCATCGAAAGACCGACGCCGAAGATCGCGAGTTCGCCGTCGCGGATTTCCCTCCCCGTCGCGATCGCCATCATCTCCTGCCGTGTCGTGGGAAGATTCGCGCTCATTACTCGTCTCCTTTCAAAGCGTTTTGCGCGACGAGCGTTTCGACCTCTTCGCGCGTTTTGATCCATTTGCGGTAAGGGTCGAGCAAAAAACTCGTTGAGGACTTCTGAAGTCTCTCGACCGTTTCGGCGCCGATCGCGGCGAGGTAATCGTCGAGGCTCGCCGTCTTCGTCACGAACTTTTCGACGTAACGCGCCGTCCCCTCCTCGGTGGCGAGTTCCTCGTTCATCAAACGCATATGCGCCTCGTCGATGTCGTAAGCCCCCGGCGAGCTTTGCGGCCACGCCGCGAAAGGCTGCCAGACGACCGCGTCGACGAGGACGCCGGGAATCCGCACGAGGTTCGGGTACTGCCGCGCGCACGCGGGGTCGACGATGTGGTCGGCGACGAGGACGAGCTTTTTTGCCGCGCGCGAGAGTTCGAAGCGGCTCCACTCGGTCCCGATCATGATCGCGTTGCCTTCGGGGTCGGAGAGCGTCACGTGGATCGCCGCAAGCTCGGGCTTGAGGGAGATAAGCGCGCCGAGCTTCTTCCCGGTGAAAGGGTCGGTGACGGCGGGAATCTTCTCCTCGGCGGGGTAGACGTCGGGCGCGAACGCGCTGCGCCACGCGATATCCGAGCCGACGTTGACCGTCGCGGGGACGAAAGGCCAGTTCATCGCGCCGCCCAGGAAGCGCAGCGCCATCGAAAGGTTCGAATAATCTTCGAGCGCGAGGCGCCCACTCTCGACGGCGCGGCGCAGGCCGTTGGCGAAACCGAAGACTTCGAGTCCCGAAAAACCGCATTCGGCACGGTCGACGGCGCCCGCGGCGGCGAGGAGGTTGAGTTGCTGCGAATTGCAGTGGAAAAGCGCGTGAAGCCTTACGCGCTTCTGGCGCAGGAGTTCGCGCCCGAAGGCGATCGCGTCCGAACCGACGGGGAGCGCCGCGCCGCTGGCGTACTGCATGCCGTCGGCGGAAAATCGCGCGACGGCGTCGCGCAAACTGAGAAGTTTATTCGTGCTCATGGTTTTTTCATTTTTTCAGCGTTTGGAAGAAAGGTTTTTGTCATCATAAAACGGACGTTCTTCGTAGCGCGCCTCGGAGACGTAGCGCACGAGGCGCAAAAACTCCGGGACGCGCAAGAATTCGCCCGTATAACGGTATTCGAGGCTGCCGTCGCGGTCGAAGAACGCGAAAGACGGCGCCCCCAGGATGTGCAGCGCTTCGGCGACTTCGGGCGCGGAACGCCTGTCCCCCCGCGTATCGACCAGCGGAAGGGGCGAGGCGAGGTTGACGCGGACACCGCGATAGACGCGGCCAAAGTCTTTTTCGGCTTGGGGGGAGGAAAAGACCTCGCGCTTCATTTTCAGGCAGTTCGGGCAATCGGGCAGCTCGAAAAAAACGACGAGCCGCCGCCCCTCGGCGCGCGCGTGCCTCACTTCCGCCGCGAGGTCGCGCGCCTCGACGCCGAAGAGCGCCGCGAACGCCGGGGCGGAAGTGAAAAAAACGAAGAACGCGAGGGACAGAATCCGCGCGTACCGGCGCGCGAAAGGAGGGATACGACACGCCATCGTCAGCGCAGCCAGAAAAGCGCCCGGTGGCGGAGCGCGTCGAGCAGCGTCATGCACAGCCACGTGACCGCGCCGGTATAAATGATCCCCGCGACCATCTTCGGGTAGTCGGCGAAGTCGGCGTAATACTGGATAAAGCGCCCGAGGCCCGCGTTCGCGCCGAAAAGCTCGGCGACCGTCAGCAGGATGAAAGAAAAGCCGAGGCCGACGCCCATCCCCGCGAAGATATGCGGCAGACTCGCCGGAAAGACGACGCGCGTCAAAGTCTCGAAGCGCGTAAAGCCCAGGACGCGCGCGTTATCGCGGTAATGCGCGTCGATCGCGTGCGCGCCCGCGGCGGCGTTGTGAAAAATCGGCCAGAACGCACCGATGAAGACGACGAAAATCGCCGAGAGGCGGAAGGTCGGGAGGACCGCGATCGCGTACGGGATATACACCGTCGGCGGGATCGGCGAGACGACCTTCGCGAACGGAAAGAAAGCGCGCCCCAGGCCCGGCAGGACGCCCGCGACGAGGCCGAGCACCGTCCCCGCGACGACGGCGAAGAGATAGCCGGGAGCAAGGATGTAGAACGACGAGACCGTTCCTTTCCAGAGTTCCGGCAAGGATTCGAGCAAGGCCTTCCCGACCGTCATCGGCGCCGGAAGCAGGGGATTCGTTTGCTGGTCGATGAAGAACGAAGCCGCCTGCCACACGAAGAGGAGAAAGGCCCAGAACGCGAGCGCCTCCCACGCGACGAGGACGCGCCGCGTTCGCGCATCGCTGATTGTGCCGTCTTCGGCGCCTCGTCCCGCGCCGGGGAAGGTTTCGGAATTTTCCATGATCAGGGTTGCTTTCGACATAATGAGCTTTGAGCCTTGGGTAAAAACCTAAACCGACGCGAGGCCGGAAATGATGTCCGCGTCGAGGCGCTCGGCGATCCCCTCGCGCAACGCCCGGAATTCCTCCGACGCGAAAAACGCGACGCGCTCGCGCGGGCGCGGCAGCGTCACCGGCGTCTCGGCGAGCAAGCGTCCGCCCCGGCTCGCGCCGAGCAGCGCGACGCGATCGCCCAAGTAAAGCGCCTCGTCGATGTCGTGCGTCACAAAAACGATCGTCCGGCGCGGCGAACTCTCCTTCCACGCGTCGATCAACAGATCCTGGAGCTTCCCGCGGTTGACGGGGTCGAGCGACGCGAAAGGCTCGTCCATCAGGAGGACGGGCGCCTCGAGCGCGAGCGCCCGCGCGATCGCCGCGCGCTGGCGCATCCCGCCCGAAAGCTGGAAAGGATATTTCTCGACCGCGTCGGAGAGGCCGACGCGCGAAAGATAATCGCGCGCAAGCTCGAAGCGCGCCGCGCGAGAAAAGTCCGGGTGCGCCTTGGCCACCGCGAGCGCGATATTCGCCTGCGCGGTAAACCACGGAAAAAGCGAATAATCCTGAAAGACGACGGCGCGCTCGATCCCCGGCCCGACGATTTCGACGCCCTTCCAGACGATGCGTCCGCGCGTCGGCGTCTCGAGACCCGCGATCAAGCGCAGAAGCGTCGATTTTCCCGAACCGCTGGGACCCAGAAGCGAAAGGAACTCACCTTCGGGAACGGAGAGCGCGACACGGCGCAGAACAGGCTCGTCGTTATACGCGAACGAGACCTCCTCGATCCGCAAACCGCCCGCGCCGGAATTTTCCGGCGCGGACGTGGGATTCAATGCAAGATTCGACGCTGGATTCACAAATTGCGTTCCTTGAATTGCTTCAGACGTTCCTGATAGAAAGCGTCCTTCGGATGTTCCTTCGCGAGCGACTCGATCGCCTTCCGATACGGCTCGAGCGCGAAAACGGGATCGAGCGGACGTTTGCCGTCGATGAAATTCGCGGCGGCCAACGAAACCCAGAACTGCTGTACTCCTTTTACGTTGGGATCGGTCGTCTGGTCGAGGTTCGGCGTATAGAAGCTCTTTTCCAGCGTGTCGCGATCCAGTTTCACGTACTTGGCAATCGCATCGATGGTCTCCTTGCGATGATCGCGCGAGAAACGTTCGGCCTTGAGAAGCGCGCGGAGGAAGCGATCGACGACCCCGGGCCTTTCGAGCTGCTTGCTCGAAACGATCAGGCGGCAGCAAGGATGTCCCGGATAGAGGTCGCCCGAACGGACGATGACCTTCAGCCCCTGCTGCTCGGCGCGCAGATCGAAAGGTCCCCAAACGGTTCCCGCGTCGACCTGACCCGATTTGACTGCCTCGATGACCGCCGGAGGATTCTTCAGATCGAAGATTTCGAGGTCGGTGCGCCAGTCGATCTTCGCCTCCTTCAGCGCGGTGCGGAGGACGGCGTCCTGTGTCGACAGCCGCACGGTTGCGACCTTCTTGCCGCGCAGGTCGGCGATCGAACGGATTTTGTCGGCGCTGTCGGGCCGGATGATAATCGAACCGTCCTGACCCATGATCCCGCCGACGATCTTGAGGTCTGAACCCTTGGAATAGAAGACCAGGGGCGCGGACGTGCTGAACGAACCCGTATCCAGTTTGCCGCTGATGACGGCGTTGATCCCGTCGGCGGAATTCTGGAACTCGACGAGTTCGACATCGAGATTCTCATTCTTGAAAAACCCCTGCTCGTAAGCGATGAAATACTTCGCGTGCCCGATCGCGGGCAAATAACCGACGCGCACAGCTTCCGGCGCGGCGCTTGCCGTGGCGGCGTAAAGGACGGCGGCGGAAACAAGACCGACCAACCCGGATGAAAGCTTCATTGACGACTCCTGAAAATGGAAGACCACGCGAGCTATCCTAGCCGCCGAAGCGACGGCGGAGAACGAAGAAAAAAATCTTTGTTTATACGAAAAACCCCGGATAGGGATCAGGAGACAGGAGACGGGAGACAGGAGACAGATGAAAACCGATCGGTATTTTGTTGCTTTTCCACGGCGGCAACGCCGCCGCTAACTGATCTGATTCCTGTCTCCTGATTCCTGATACCTGATAGGCACGGCGTGCCGTGCCCATCGGCGGTATGCGCGCCTCGCCGATGATTCCATGATTTTCCATTTCTTTTCCTTCAATACAACAATCCGCCATGTTCAGGGTATCCTTTCGGGCCTGCGTTACGGTACCGTGCCGGCGTGAAAATCACGGTCTTCGGGCATTTCGGGTGTCTGCGGGCCACCGCAGGCCGAACCGGGTTCTTCGGTTACATCGGGTGTCTGCGTAGCATCGCAGGCCGACTGCACCGACCGGATGCCGCCATTGTCCGATACGTCCGTGTTCGGTTTCCTGACCATTTGAGCGCGCATAGGTTGGTGGTGAGCGCAGCGAACCCCAACGATTCCGTAGGCGCATCAGGAATCAGGAGACAGATGAAAACCGATTTCAACCGCGAAAGGCGCGAAAGGCGCGAAAAGTGAAGTGTTTGCATAAATTTTCGCGCTTTTAGCGTGTTTCGCGGTTCTTGTTAGATCGGAAGAGCGTCGTGT
>JAISDL010000014.1 GCA_031264825.1 Accumulibacter sp.
GGGGGTGCTTGGCCGAGGTGGCGGGTTACAGGCATTTGCTCTTTGCGTAATTCATCGCGGCGTCATTGTCGGCGATGATTTTTTGCGCCCAAATCCCGGGTTGTTTCACACTAAGCTATAGAGGGTGCGTCTTCACAGCATTGCGCGCGCGAGTTCGAGCACGGCGCGCGAGGCGCCGGCGACGAGTAGCGCGGCGGCAAAGGATACCGCCGCCGAGAACCAGGCTTCCTTGCGCCCGAGCATTTTGTGCATGACGGCGAAAGTCGATACGCAAGGGACGTAAAGCGTCAAAAATACGAGGAAGGTGAATATCTGGACGGAATCGAGCAAGGCGGAGATTTCGTCGGTCCCGAGCGCCTGATAGACCATCAAAAGCGACAATTCCTTGCGCAGCACGCCGAAGAGGATCGGAACGCCGAGGTTTTGGGGAAGATTCAGGCACCAGACGGTGACCGGCGTCAGCGCCGCGTTGATCGCGGCGTCCGCGCCGAAGTGGCTCAGCAGCGCCAGGACGACGCTGCCGACGACCAGAAGCGGCGCGACGATCGTCATGATGTCTTCGCTGCGCTGCCAGGTCTTTTTGAACAGCGTCGTCCATGCCGGAATCGAGTACGGCGGGATCGGCTGTATCATTCCGGGTGTCGTGTCGGAGTAGTGGCGCGTCAGCAATTTCCCGATCAACGCGATCGTCAGCATCGTCAGGCCGAGGATGGCGAAAACGCCGACTCCGCCCAGGTATTTTCCGCCGATGGCGAGGATGATCGCCGAGCGCGCCGAACACGGAACGAAAGAAACCAGGATCGAAGCGACGACGCGGTCGCGCTTGGAGCCGGTCGCCGCCGCCGCTGAAATCGCGGGGACGTTGCAGCCCAGGCCGATCAGGAAAGGAACGGCGATGTCGCCGTGGAGGCCGATGTGGTGAAATCCGCGGTCGACGACGAAGGCGATGCGATACAGGACGCCGGATTCTTCGAGAAGAACGAGCAGGAACGCCAGCGGCAGCATATACGGGACGACGATTCCGACGAGTCCGGCCAAACTGTCGGCGATCGCGCGTCCGACGACGCCCGGTGTCGAGGTCGGGCGCCATTCCTGGATCCACGCCGTGAGCCGCGCCGAGGTGTGCAAGTCGAGGAAGGCGCTGATCTCGAAGACGAGCAAGAGGACGAGGGCGAAGACGACCAGGCTGCCGATCAGCCCCCAGCGCGGATGCAGGAAGAAGGTGTCCAGCCAGTATTGCGCGTCCTTCGACGCCTTGACCCCGCGAAATCCGCGCAAATACGTGACCGACTCGAAAAGCATCGCGGCGCGATGGTGGCGGTCGGCGTGGATTTCTTCGGGCAAGGCGCGCGGGAGTTTCTTTTCGGCGACCAGGCAGGCGTCGGAAAAGTCCGGCGTCAGCGCGGGAAAGCCCGAAGCGAGCAGTTCCAGGAAGTAGGCGTCGTTTTCGGCAAGGCGCGAAAGCACGAAGGCGCGCGGAAGCCGGAAAAATTCGTCGGCATCGACGCGCGAGACGAGGGCGTCGAGCGTCCGCAGGCTCTCGGCGATATGCGGAGACGCCGGCAACGGCAGCAAGCAGGTTTTTTCGCGCGCGATCCGGATCGCCGCTTCGAAAAGTTCGGAAAGCCCCTTGCCCATGTAGGCGACCGTCGGGATGACCGGGATGCCGAGCCGTTCGCTCAGGACTCTGACGTTGATGAAGAGTCCCCGCGCGTGCGCTTCGTCGGCGCGGTTCAGCGCGATGAGCATCGGTCGGCCGAGGCTGGCGAGTTCGAGCGTCAATTCGAGGTCTTTTTGCAGCGTCGTCGCGTCGACGACCTGGATCAGGACGTCGGGGGCTTTCGCCGCGATCGCGGGAATGTCGCCTTCACGCGAGGCGCAAGGCGGCGGTCGATCTCCCCAGAGGAGGTAGCGCAGGACGGCGTGCTCTTGTGGGGTCGATGCCTGCAAGGACGCGATCGGCGAAAGGTCGATCAAGGCCATCTGGTCGAGTCCCACGTCGACGACGCATTCCTGATACACGTCGCCGGCGGATTCGAGGTGCTTCGCACGCATCGCGGGGCTCGCGGCATTTTTGAAGATGGTCGTTTTGCCGACGTTGTAGTGTCCGATGAGCGCGACGCGCGGCCTTTTTTCACCGCGAAGCAAGGGACCGTGAAGCGGAATCGTTTTTTGCGGCGGGTCGGATTTTTTCGTCATGGACGTGCAAAAAGGCCGCGACTTCCCGGTCTATGCATTATGCCGCGATTCTATCGACGCGCTGCAAGCGTGTCGCCGTCCGCCACGCAGCCGCGTCGCCGCGACCGGGAATCCGGCAGTCCGGGGTGATTTCGACGAGCGGCGCGAGGACGAAGGCGCGCAAGTGCATGCGCGGGTGGGGGAGTTGAAGCCGCGGCGTGTCGACGCTGCACCCGCCGTGCAGCAGAAGGTCGAGGTCGAGCGTACGCGGCGCGTGGCGGTAATCGCGCCGGCGACCGAAACGCGCTTCGAGGAGAAAGAGTTCTTCGAGCATTTCCAGCGGTTCGAGCCGCGTTTCGAGCGCGGAGACCGCGTTGATGAAATCCGGCTGCCCCCGGATTCCGACCGGCGCGGTACGGTAGAGCGACGACGCGCGCAAGAGCCGCGATTCGCGCAAACCGGCGAGCGCGTCGAGCGCTTTTACGATTTGCGCGACGGGGTCGCCCAGATTGGCGCCGAGCGCAACGTGCGCGAGCGTCATCGGCAAGGTCAATCCACCGAATCTGCGGATTCGGTGGATTCCACGGATTCCGGGCGGTCGGCAGGCGTCGCGGAGCGCCGTCTGCGGCGGCGGCGCCTGGGGCGCTCTCCGACCGGAGAGGACGAGAGCATTTCGGCGCGCAGCGCTGCGTCGCCGTCGAGAAAATCCGTCCACCAACGACCGACTTCGGCGGGCACGTCGCCGGATTCGACGCGGAGCAGCAAAAAATCGTACGCGGCGCGAAAACGCGAGCGCTCGATCAAGGCGTAGGGCCGCTTGCCGCTGCGCTGCTCGAAGCGCGGCTGGATCGACCAGATGTCCCGAATGTCGCCGGCGACGCGGCGCGTGATCGCGAGTTTGTCCGCTTGGTGGTCGAGAACGGAATTCATCGCCTGGAAGAGCGACGGAAACGGCGCTTCTCCGGCGTTTTTCAGCGTCTCCCATTCGTTGAGGACTTCGTGCCAGAGCATCGCGCCGAACAGAAACGCCGGCGATACCGGTTTTTTGTCGCGTACGCGTTGGTCGGTATTCAAAAGCGCCGCGCGGATGAAGCGTTCGCCGCGCAGGTCGTCGAGCGACGAATCGAGGAGCGGCAGCAAGGCTTTGTGCAGGCCCTCGGAACGCAGGTTTTCGAGGCAATCGACGGCGCGCCCCGACATCAGAAGTTTCAGGACTTCGTCCATCAGGCGCGCGGAAGGAACGTTGCCGATCAAGGGCGCGAGTTCGCGGAGCGGTTTTCGCGCGTCCGGGTCGATCGAAAAGCCGAGTTTCGCCGCGAGGCGCACGCCGCGAAGCATGCGAACGGGGTCTTCGCGGTAACGCGTTCCGGCGTCGCCGATCGTACGCAGACGCTTTTCCTTGAGGTCGGCGACGCCGTCGTGGAAATCGACGATCGTTTCGGCGACCGGGTCGAAATAGAGCGCGTTGATCGTGAAATCGCGCCGCGCGGCGTCTTCCTTGTGGCTGCCGAAAACGTTGTCGCGCAGGAGACGCCCGTGGCTGTCGGTCGGTGCTTTCGACCCGCCGGACTGGTGGCCGCGGAAGGTCGTGACTTCGACGGTCTCGGAACCCATCATGACGTGAACGATCTGGAAACGGCGTCCGATGATGCGCGAGCGGCGGAAGCATTGGCGCACTTCTTCGGGCGTCGCGTCGGTCGCCACGTCGTAATCCTTCGGGCGTTCGCCGACCAAGAGGTCGCGGACCGCGCCGCCGACGATGAAAGCGTGGTAGCCGCGCTGTTGCAAGGTCTCCACGGTGCGAAGGCTGCCGGCGCTGATGAGTTCGCGGCGGATTCCGTATTTTTTCGCGTCGAGGACGACGCCGTTGCGGCGCGTTTTTCCGGAACGGCCGAAGAGGCGCGCGACGAATTTTTTGAGGGTGTCGCGTTTGATCAGCGACGGCGTGAAAGAACGCATCATGCTTTGAAGTCCAGTATCGTCCACCCCGAGGTGGTCGCGTGCGCGCGAAGTGTCGCGTCGGGGTTGACGGCGATCGGGTCGCCGACGGCCGAGAGAAGCGGAAGGTCGTTGAACGAATCGCTGTAGAAGCGGGTCCGCTCGAAGTCGGCGAAGGTCAGCCCCTGCGATTCGAGCCACGATTCGACGCGAAGGACCTTCCCCTCGCGGAAAGCCGCCGTCCCGCGCGCTTTTCCGGTGAAGCGGCCGTTCTCGATTCCTGCGATCGTCGCGATCAGGTGCGGAATTTTCAGTTCGCGGCAGATCGGCCCCGTGACGAAGGTATTCGTCGCCGTCACGAGCGCGCACACGTCGCCGCGATGTTTTTCGACGAGCGCGCGCGCCGTGGGTCCGATCATCGGGCGGATGCGCGTTTCCATGAACTCGGCGTGCCAGGCGAGGAGTTCGGCGCGCGAAGACTCCGAAAGCGGCCGGAGCTGGAATTCCAGGAATTCGTCGATGTCCAGCGTCCCCGCCTTGTACTGCTCGAAAAAAACGGCGCTCCTCTTCTCGAAGAAGCTCTCGTCGAGGATACCCTTGTCGACGAGAAAGCGGGTCCATTCGTAGTCGCTGTCGCCGGAAAGCAGCGTGTTGTCGAGGTCGAAAAGCGTCAGTTGCATGTTCAGAAAACGGCCTGCGCGCGCAGCATTTCACGGAGCAGCGGCAGCGTGATCGCGCGCTTGTCTTCGAGCGCGCGCTTGTCGAGCGCGATCAGAAGCGAGGAAAGCGTGCGCATGTCGCGCGGCGCGCGCGAGAGCAGGTAATCGACCGCTTCGTCCGAAAGCGGGATCCCGCGCGCCTGCGCCTGCGCTTTGAGCGCTTCGCGCTTCTCGTCGTCGGAAAGCGGCGTCAGCCGATACACGAGCCCGGAAGCCAAGCGCGTGCGCAGGTCTTCGCGGAACTTCAGTTCGCGCGGCGTCCGGCACGACGCGGTGATCAATCGCCCTCCCGAGACGCGAAGCGCGTTGAAGCGGTTGAACACGGCGATTTGTCCGGCTTCGCTGAGCGCTTCGACGTTGTCGACGGCCTGGAAAATGGAGCTTTGCGAGGCTTCGTCGGAGAGCCCCAAGTCGGGGTCGGCGGCGGCGTCGTGGTAAATCGCGCCGCACGCGCGCAGCAAATGCGTTTTCCCCGAACCCGATTCTCCCCAGAGAAACAAGGAAACCTCGCGGTTTTGCGGCGCGAGCCACGCGGCCAGCCCCGTCAATGCCTCGCCGTTTTCGCCCGCGATAAAATTGTCGAGGCGCGGCGGGTTTTCGAGGAGAATATCGAGTAAGAGTTGGCGCATGAAAATTCGCGTGTTCGCACGCGAGAAAAACATTTCGGATAGAATCGGGTAGCTTTCAGACAGCGGCGTGCATTCTACCATCCCGCGCCGCTGAATGTTTTCTCAGGTTTTGACGGTGATAGATCAAATGACTTCTCTGGAACGACAATCGCTTTCCTACCGCGACGCCGGCGTCGATATCGACGCCGGGGACGCGCTCGTCGAACGCATCAAACCCTTTGCCCGAAAGACCGCGCGCGAAGGCGTGCTCGGCGGCTTGGGCGGGTTCGGCGCGCTTTTCGAAATCCCGAAACGTTTCCGCGAGCCGGTGCTCGTCTCCGGTACCGACGGCGTCGGGACGAAGCTCAAACTCGCGTTCGAACTCGACCGCCACGACGGCGTCGGAATCGACCTCGTCGCGATGAGCGTCAACGACGTGCTCGTCCAGGGCGCGGAACCCTTGTTTTTCCTGGACTATTTCGCGTGCGGGAAACTCGACGTCGACAGGGCGGCGACCGTCGTCGAAGGCGTCGCCACGGGGTGCGAGCGCGCCGGCTGCGCCCTGCTCGGCGGCGAGACGGCCGAAATGCCCGGAATGTACCCCGACGGCGAATACGACCTCGCCGGGTTCGCCGTCGGCGCCGTCGAAAAATCGCGGATCATTACCGGCGCCGACATCATCCCCGGCGACGTGCTGATCGGCCTGGGTTCGTCCGGCGCGCACTCGAACGGCTTTTCTCTGATACGGAAGATCCTCGCGCGCGCGCGCGTCGACCTGAATTCGCCTTTCGATTACGGTGCTTCCGACGAAAAAAGCGGCGGAAAGCGCAGCCTCGCCGACGCCGTCATGGCGCCGACGCGCATCTACGTGAAACCCGTTCTCGCGCTTTTGGAAAAACTGCGAATCAAGGGAATGGCGCACATCACCGGCGGCGGACTCGTCGAAAACCTGCCGCGCACGCTGCCCGACAAGTTAAAGGCCGTCGTCGAAAAATCCGCGTGGGAGCGTCCCGCGCTCTTTCGCTGGCTCCAGGAAGAAGGCGGCGTTGCCGAGGCCGAAATGTGGCGGGTCTTCAACTGCGGCGTCGGCATGGTGCTGATCGTTTCACGCGAAGACGCTTCCGACGCGCGAACATTCCTCGCCGCCCAGGGAGAGACGGCGTTCGAGATCGGCGAAGTCGCCGTGCGCGGCGAAGGGGAAGCCCCGACGATCGTCGTGTAAGCCTTGAATTTTCGCGCTCGTGAAAGGTGAATCAGGCTTCGCAATCGACGTTGAAGCGCCCGGACACCCTGCGGCGCTCTCCGAC
Organism: Accumulibacter sp.; assembly: GCA_031264825.1. Classification (GTDB taxonomy): domain Bacteria; phylum Pseudomonadota; class Gammaproteobacteria; order Burkholderiales; family Rhodocyclaceae; genus Propionivibrio. The sequence goes on from JAISDL010000014.1 coordinate 6,751, forward strand.
GCGCGTATCGAGCAGGACGGGAAGATTGCGTTTGCGCCGGTCGTTCGCGCGCCTCTTTTCGTCACGCGGCGTTTCGGTGTGCGCGCCCGACTGGCCGTGCGCGTTTTCACCCGAAAAATACGCCGCACCCCGGCGCCGTCCCGGAAAGTCTCCGACCGGGCCGACCGGCGCGTACAGCGGTTTTTCCGACGGCAACGCGCCGTCGTTCGCTGTGTGTTTGAGTGCTTCAACTGGAATCCACATGGCCGTTCGACACCTTTTCCTCTGTAAACCTTAACGGCATTTTTCGGGAAAGATTGAGCGCGCGGACTTCGTTCGGCGCGCGTTTCGGAAAGAGAAGGCGCGTCCGCGACGGCGCCGATTCGCAGGAGGCGCCGCGAAACCGGCCTATAATCCCGGAACTCCGCTGCCGCCATGACTATCACGCCCTCCATTCTTTCCATCCAGACGCCGGGTCGCCGCGAGGGGACGTTTTTATGGTTCCTCGTCGCCGTGTCGCTCGCGTGCTCATTTTTCATCGCGCGCGACCGCCTGACCTGGGGCCTCGAAGTCTTTTGGGTCGCACTCGCCTTGCCCGGATTGGCGTACGCCCGAAACCGCTTCCCCCTGTCGCGCCTCGTGTGCTGGCTCCTGGCGATCCACGCGCTCGTGCTCATCCACGGCGGCGCGCATACCTACGCGGAAACGCCGCTGGGCTTTTATTTGCGGGACGCCCTCGACCTTGCGCGAAACCCCTGGGATCGCGTCGGCCATTTCTTTCAGGGCTTGGAGCCGGCAATCCTGTCGCGTGAAATCCTCCTGCGCTTTACCCCCGTAAAGCGCGGCAAACTATTGATTTACCTCGTTCTTTCGATCTGCCTGGGTTTTTCGGCGTCTTTTGAACTCTTCGAATGGGGCGCCGCGCTCGCCTTCGGCGAAGACGCCGAGGCTTTTCTCGCCGTGCAGGGCGACGTCTGGGACACGCAATGGGATATGTTTCTCTGCCTCGTCGGCGCGTCGACGTCTTTACTTCTCTTCTCGCGCATGCACGACCGGCAGTTGGGTCTGCGGGAATGATTCCTTTCCCAAACCGCCACCTTGGGCCACGCCTTCATTTCCCACCCTCCAACGCCTGCCGCTGTTCGTCCAGATAGCGTTGCAGAACTTCCGTCTGCGGTAGTTCCAGTTGGTATTTGGAAACAAACAGGCGGTTGTCCATACCCGCGAGCGCGTATTCGACCAGCGCATGGTTCTTGTCCGTACACAGCAGAATGCCGATGGGCGGCTGGTCGCCTTCACCCATTTCGTGGGCGCGGTAATAACTGACGTAAGTGTTCAGTTGCCCCAGATGCTCATGGCTGAATGCGCCGACCTTGATTTCCACCAGCACGTGGCATTTGAGCACGCGGTGGTAGAACACCAAATCCACAAAGAAATGCTCGTCGCCGATCAGGAGGCGCTTTTGCTTGGCCTCGAAGCAAAAGCCATGACCGAGTTCCAGCAGGAAATCACGCATCCGGTCGATCAAGGCGGCTTCCAAATCGGATTCCGGGAGAACTTCCCCGGGTTTCAGTCCAAGGAATTCAAAAATATATGGATCGCGGATTACATGGACCGGGTCGCTTTGAAACGCCGTCGCGTTCTCGGGTTTCGAGAGTTTGCCTGATCTTTTGGAAAAGCCGGATCGCTCAAAATAAAGGCTGGCAATCTGGCGTTTCAATTCGCGTACAGACCAGTTGCCCTTGATGCATTCCACTTCGTAGAAAGCGCGTTTCCACTCATCGGAGATTTCAAGCAACAGCTCGAAATGGCTGTACGAAAGCCGTTCCAGAAGCAATATCCCGGAAAGTGGCGACGGTGTCGCCACTTTTATTGGATGTGCCGGATTGGTGGAAATGTCCAGAACGGAGAGCCGGTCTGAAAAAAGTGGCGGCAGCGTTGCCACTATTTGCGGATAGAACCTGTAAAAGTCCCGATAGCGGTACAGGCGGCTCTTGCTGCAATTTGAGACATTCTGCTCCGTCAGACGATGACCAAGTCTGCCAAACAGCGCGTCGCCATATGTGGCGCGGTCTTCCCCGCGCAACTCGAATTCGGCGATGTAGGCTCCGATCAGCCAGTTGCGCAGGGTCAGCGAAATATTGACTGCCTTGGTGGCCTGAACGCGCGTTTGCCGGTGAATATCGACAATGCCTTGTACCAGTTTTGCAAAATCCATTATTTCCCCACATGAGCCTCATTCACCAAGGTCTCGACCTCTCCCAACAAGCGTATCACTTCCTGTTGTGTGACGTGGTCGTATGACTCGAACGCTCTTCCAGTAACAATACGGTATGAACCCTCACCGAATTTTGTACCACTTTGGACGGATAGTCAGTGGATTTCAGCGGATGTCACCGGGTCGATTGACAGGAAAATTCTTAACCGCATCAATCGCTTACATCTTTCTTTGGGTGTCGATGGATGGTCATGGAAAGTTGAAATGGAGCGGGCGATGGGAATCGAACCCACGGCACAAGCTTGGGAAGCTTGGGTATTACCATTATACGACGCCCGCTTTTTCGGCGTCATTCTAAGCGCTCCGCGCGGATAGTTCAACTGATTCCATTTCCAGTTCATCCCTGCCTTTGTCGACTCGCCTTGCCGTACTGCTAGTACTGTCTTCGGCTCGTCTTCTCGGCATGAACGAACTGGAAAAGGAATGAAAAGCCGCGGCGCGCCGCCATCTCGCGCGTTGCTGTCGGTGAAACTTCGTTTCGCGCCCGACGGAAAGTCACGTTATCATCGCAGTCCTTGAAATCCGGGTATTCGATGACTTCTTTTTCCGATTGTCTGGTGGTCGACCGGCGCCGTTTGCGCGCGCTTTCCCGTGACCGCCGCCGTCTGTACGGCGCGCGCCGGGACGCCGCCGACGCTGAATATGAGGCGCTGCTCGCGCGTTCGCGCGCGGCGGTTGCCGCGCGGCGCGAGAATCTGCCGCGTCCGAAGTTCTCCGATGACCTGCCGGTCTGTGCGCGGCGCTTCGAGATCGCCGAGGCGATTTTGAAAAACCGCGTCGTCGTCGTCTGCGGCGAGACGGGTTCGGGCAAGACGACGCAACTGCCGAAAATCTGCCTCGAACTTGGGCGCGGGACGACGGGGCTGATCGGACACACGCAGCCGCGCCGCATCGCCGCGCGCGCGACGGCTTCTCGCATCGCGCGGGAACTCGAAAGCGAGTTGGGGCGCCTCGTCGGGTACAAGATCCGCTTTTCCGAGCGCGTCTCGCCGCAGTCCTACGTCAAGCTGATGACGGACGGGATCGCGCTCGCGGAAATCCACAGCGACCCGTATTTGCTTCAATACGATACCATCATCATCGACGAGGCGCACGAACGCAGCCTGAACGTCGATTTTCTCCTGGGTTATCTGAAGCGCCTCTTGCCGAAGCGTCCCGACCTGCGTGTGATCGTCACGTCGGCGACGCTCGACGCGAAACGTTTTGCCGCCTACTTCGCGTTCGACGGGAAAGAAGCGCCGGTGATCGAAGTCTCCGGGCGAATGTTTCCCGTCGAACTCCGCTATCGTCCGATGCTCGAAGAGAAAAACGAGACCGAAACGGCGGGTTTCCGCGAGCGAACCGATCTTTGCGACGCTGTTGCCGAGGCGTGCGACGAACTCGCGCGGACAGGACCCGGCGACATCCTCGTCTTTCTCCCCGGAGAGCGTGAAATCCGCGAAACGGCCGACGCGCTGCGCGGTCGTATGCTGGGCAGCGTCGGCGGCCCCGTCGAACTCCTGCCGCTCTTCGCGCGGCTTCCGGCGGCGGAGCAGTCGCGCATTTTCGAGCCGCACACCCGGCGCCGCATCGTTCTTGCGACCAACGTCGCCGAAACCTCGCTGACCGTCCCGGGAATCCGTTACGTCGTCGATTCGGGGCTGGCGCGGATCAAGCGCTATTCGTATCGAAACAAGATCGAGCAACTCCGCGTCGAAAAAATCTCGCGCGCGTCGGCCAACCAGCGCGCCGGACGGTGCGGGCGCGTCGAGGCCGGCGTTTGCATCCGTTTGTACGACGAGGACGATTACGCGCAGCGTCCCGAATTCACCGACCCGGAGATTTTGCGTTCTTCGCTCGCCGGCGTCATACTTCGGATGAACGCGCTCGACCTGGGCAGCGTCGAGTCCTTCCCCTTCGTCGAAGCGCCGCCACCGAAAGCCGTCCGCGACGCTTATCAACTCCTGCGGGAACTCGGCGCGGTGACCGACGCGGACGTTTTGACGCCGACGGGGCGCGAACTCGCGCGGATGCCGCTCGACCCGCGCATCGCGCGGATGATCGTCGCGGCGCGCGCCGAAGGCTGCGTCGAGGAAGTTCTCGTCGTCGCCGCGGCGCTCTCGGTTCAGGATGTGCGCGACCGTCCACTCGAGAAGGCGGGCGCAGCGGACGCGGCGCACAAGAAGTTCGCCGACGAGAAGTCGGAGTTTCTTTTCTGGTTGAGGCTCTGGAAATGGTACGGGGACGAAATCGAATCCGGGAAATCGCGGCGCCGGTTGGAAGAAGCCTGCCGCGCCAATTTCCTCTCGCCGGCACGGATGCGCGAGTGGCGCGATATTCACGGGCAGATCACCGCGCTGCTCGCGGAACAGGGAGCGATCGCGGAGCGCGGGGGCGACGCTCACCAAGCGCCCGCGCGCTTTGACGCGATTCACCGCGCACTTTTAGCCGGACTGCTCGGCAATATCGGCTGCAAACTCGAAGAAGCGTCAAAAAGCGCGCCCGCGAAAGCGTCCTACCTCGGCGCGCGCGGCATCCGTTTCATGATTCACCCCGGATCGACGCTCGATAAAAAAGCGGGAAAATGGATCGTCGCCGCCGAAATCGCAGAGACCTCGCGCCTGTTCGCGCGTTGCGTCGCGCGGATCGAACCCGAATGGATCGAAGAAGTCGGCGCGCACCTCGTCAAGAAAAGCTATTTCGACCCGCATTGGGAAAAAAAGGCGATGCGCGCGATCGTTTTCGAACGTTCGACGCTTTACGGGCTCGTCGTCAATCCGGCAAAGCGCGTGGCTTACGACCCGATCGACTTGAAAGACGCGCGCGAACTCTTCATACGGCAGGGACTCGTCGGCGGCGAAATCACCGAAGACTTCGCGCGGCGGTGGGCGTTTTATACGCACAACCAGCGGCTGATCCTCGAAATCGAGATGCTCGAACACAAGTCCCGCCGCCCCGACGTCCTCGTCGACGACGAACTCATTTACGCATTTTACGACAATATCATTCCCGCGGACATTGCGAACGGTGCGGATTTCGACGTGTGGCGCCGCAAGGCCGAACGCGAGGCGCCGCAATGCCTTTTCCTCGCGCGCGAAGACCTGATGCGCCACGAGGCGGCGGGAGTTACGACCGAGGCGTTTCCGCATACGCTGAATTCGGGCGGCGTCGATTTCGCGCTTTCCTACCATTTCGAGCCGGGGTCGCCGAAAGACGGCGTGACGCTCACGGTGTCGCTTTCCGACCTCAACCGGGTTCCGGAACGGCGTTGCGAATGGCTCGTTCCGGGTCTGCTCAAGGAAAAAGTGACGCAACTCGTCAAGACCCTGCCCCAGAAAATACGCTCGAAACTCGTTCCGATCCCGGATTTTGCCGTCGAGTTCGTCGAGGCGCACGCGTCGTCGGCCGATGACGATTCGGCGCCGCCGCTGATTCCGGCGCTCATCCGCTTCATCCTTCAAACGCGCGGCCTCAACGCGCGCGGGTGGAACATCACCGCCGACGCTTTTCGACCCGAAGCCTTGCCCGCACACCTCTTTTTCAATTTTCGCTTGGTCGACGAACACGGGCGGCAGCTACAGACGCAACGGAATCTCGCCGACTTGCGCGACGAATGGGGAGAAGAAGCGCGGCAAGCGTTTTCCATTCAGCATACCCCGACGGTCGAGCATTCCGGGATGACCGACTGGTCTTTCGGCGCGCTGCCCGAGTCGATGGAACTTGAACCGGAGCGCGCGCGCGTTTATCCGGCGCTTTCCGACGACGGCGACTCGGTCTCGCTCCACGTTTTCGACACGCGCGAGGAGGCGCGTGCAGAAAACGCGAAGGGACTCGCGCGTCTATTCAAGTTGCACTTCAAAGAACAGATCAGGTATTTCGAAAAGAATCTGCCCGACGCGACGCGCCTCGGCGCGGCCTTCATGGCGCTGGGGACGCTTTCGGACTTGAGCGGGCAAATAACCGAGGTCGCGCTTTGCCGCGCGTGCATGGCCGAACCCTGGCCGAGCGACGAAAACGCCTTCCGCCAACGTTGCGCCGAGGCGAAGCCGCGCGTCGGCCTGCTGATGCGCGAAGTGGCACAACTCGTCGCTACGGTGCTCGGAGAATGGCAGGCGATCCGGAAAAAGTTGCCCGCGTTCAAGGCGCACGTCGCGGCGGTGCGCGACATCGAAAAACAGCTCGACCGCCTGTTCGGGAAACGCTTCATCGTCGAGACGCCTTTCGAGCGCTTGCAACACTTCCCGCGGTATTTGAAAGCCGTCGCGCTGCGGCTCGACAAACTCAAGGTCGACCCTTCGCGCGACGCGCGCAGGATGGCCGAACTCGCGCCGCTCTTGGCCGACTACGAACGCCGTGCCGCCGCGCGCGCGCGGCGCGGCGAAGCCGACCCGGGAGTTGCGCAATTCCGCTGGTTGCTCGAAGAATTGCGCGTGCATCTCTTCGCGCAGGAACTCAAAACGCCGGTCCCCGTCTCGGTGAAACGCTTGAGTGATCAGGTATCAGGAATCAGATGACAGGGATCAGATCAGTGACCGGCGGCTTCGCCGCCGTGGAAGAGCTTTGAAACACCGATCGGTTTTTATCTGATCCCTGATTCCTGATCCCTGACATCTGATAGTGAATTATCGGATAATGCGGGAATGCCCGGACGCCTTCGGCGCCTCGGGAACGAGTCCGCGCGAAAAGCGGCGCGGCGGTGAATCTGTGACGTATTCTTGAATTATGGACGACATACTACGGGCGGTCGAGCGCAGTCTGGCTTCGCTGAAACACGGCAAGGTCTGGTTTTTCATTTGCCTTCCGGCGATTTTGGCCGCTCTCATCATGACGATACTCGTCATCTTCGTCTTGGGTTTTTTGATCGCCAAGCTGCTCGATTATCCGCCGATGACCTGGCTCAACGCGTGGGGCGCGTTCGGCGCCGCCAAAATCCTGGCGACCTTGGGCGGGTGGGTGCTCATCGTTTCGGCGTCGTGCCTGCTGGCCGTGTTTTTGACGGCCGATCTCACCTTGCCGCTGATGCTCAACTTCCTGTCGTCGTCGGATTATCCGGACCTCGCGCGCCGAGGGCGCGACAGTACGGTCGCTTCGATATGGAACGGCGTTTCGGGAACCTTCCTCTTCGTTCTCGGCTGGATCGTGACGCTCCCTTTGTGGCTGATTCCGGGATTTTCGGTTATCCTGCCTTTTTTCTGGATGGCCTGGCTGATGCGGCGTACGTTTTCCCACGACATCCTGATGGTGTTCGCGGCGCCCGACGAATGGCGCGCGGTACGGGAACGCTATTCGACGTCGCTGTTCGTGATCGGGTGCATGATGTCGGCCTTGACGCTGGCGCCCTTCGTCGGTCTTTTGGCGCCGTCGCTCACGGCGCTGGCTTACAGTCATTTTTGTCTTGACGGTTTGCGCCGGATCCGTGAAGAGGCCGCCGCAAGCATCGAGGGAAAGGATATCGAATGAAGTTTGGTGCCTTGATCATCGGAGATGAAATCATTTCCGGAAAGCGCGACGACGCGCACTTCAAAAAACTGACGCAGTTACTGGCCGCGCGGGGTTTACGCCTTTCGTGGGCGCGCTATATGGGCGACGACCGCTCCGGGATCGCCGGGATATTGAAAAACAGCTTTTCTTCGGGACACGCGGTGTTTTGTTTCGGCGGAATCGGCAACACGCCGGACGACCATACGCGGCAGGCGGCGGCGGAAGCGCTCGGCGTCGACCTCGTCCTGCATCCCGACGCCGAGCGTGAGATTCGCGCGCGCTTCGGCGGGGAGACCAGCGAAAAGCGCCTGTCGCTCGGCGTTTTTCCGCGCGGCGTCAACATCGTTCCCAACCCCTTCAACCGGATTCCGGGGTTTTACGTTCACGATCATTACTTCGTTCCGGGCTTCCCGCAGATGGCGCACCCGATGGTCGAGTGGGCGCTCGACCACTTTTACGCGCGTTTTTTCAACCAGAATCCGATGGTCGATAAAGCCCTTCTCCTGACCGGAGCCGACGCGTACGAAAGCGCCCTCCTGGACCTGATGGAGCATATCGTCGCGGAATACCCGGACCTGCGGCTCTACAGCCTGCCTTCGCTCGACGCGAACGGAGACCGCAAACACCTCGAACTCGGCGTCGAAGGCGCGGACTCGCGCGTCGACCAAGCGATGGACGAAATTCGCCGCGCCGTCGAGGAGCGCGGGATCGGCTGGTCCTGGCGCGACTGATCTACTCTTCTATTCCTGACGCGGCGTCACCGTCTCGGACGGTTTGAGCGCCGGCGCGCCGTCGGGCGCGGATGTGGGAGACGTGGAGGCGGTGGCCTCGGTCGTTTCCGCTTTCTTTTCCTTGGGCATGATGATCGCGCGGACGCGCTCGTTCGACCTGCCCTGCGGCGCGGCTTCCCGCCCCTTTCTCTCGTTGGTCGCCAGGAATTTTTCGGTCAGCGCGTCGTAGAAGATGTATTGCCCCCAGACTTCGTCGGCGCCGTTTTTGACCCACGCGCGGACGAAGAATTCGGCTTTTTCGTCGCGCGCGTTGTACTCGATGCGCTCGCCCCGGCCTTCCATATAGCCGTCTTTTCCGTCGAGTTTTTCCTTGAAATGCGCCAAGCCGTTTTCACCGCCCGTGGCGACGCTCTTCTGGAAGCCGTCGGCGTCCTGCGTCACGACGAGATGGTTGGCGCGAAGCTGCGTCGTCCCTTGCGTCAATACGACGTTTCCCTCGTAAATCTGGATTTTATGGAGGTCGTCGAGGCTCATGCGGTTCGCTTCGATGCTGACCGGCCGGTCACGGTCGGCCTTCTCGGCGAGCGCGACGCGCGCCGCGCAGAGCGCGATGATCGGAATCGCGAGGGTGACGAGCGCGCGGAGTCTCATGGATTTCTTTTCTCAAGCAAGGCGGACGCCCTCGATTCGAGAAGGTAGGTCTGCTTGCGGTAGTCTACGCGCATCCCGGTTCCCTTGACCCAGGATTTCCCCTGCGTGATCAATACCGGGGTGCGCGTATAGGCTTTTTCCTCCTCGGTGAGTACCGTGAGCTGCGGCATCGTCGCGACGATCTGCGGGTCTTTGGGCGCCGCGCTGCGGACGATGCGCACGTTCCCGAAAAGGTCGACCGTTTCTCCCGAAGCGAAAACGACGCCCCGGTCGGCACGCATCGTCGTCGGCGGTTTTTTTTCGTCGAGAAACTGAAGGTCGGGGGTGACGAGAAGCGTCGTGTCGTCGTCAGGATAATGACGAATGTCGGGCGACTTGAGCGTGTATTGGAGTTTTCCCGAGGCGTCGATTTTTCGCAGCGTCGCGTCCTTCACGATGTAGTCCGGGTCGTGACGATAGCTTCCGTCGAGAGAGAAATCGGGCATCTCGGTCGCGTAACGCAGCCAGAGCGTCAGCGCCGTCAGCGTAAACAGCAAAGTCAGTGGGAAGATCGCGCTGCCCCAGTGTTTCATCCGGGAAACTCCGGCAGATAGGGGGCGAGTACCGCGTCGAGCATCCCTTTCGCGTCCAGGATGAAGTCGCAGACTTCACGCACCGCGCCGCGCCCGCCGGGGTAACGCGAGACCCAGTGCGCGTGGATTTTGATCCGTTCGCGGCTGTCGGCCGTCGTCGCGGCGAAGCCGCACGCGGCCATTGCGCGGATGTCGATGACGTCGTCGCCCATGAAACCGGTTTCTCCGAGAGAAAAGCCCAACTCGTCCGTCAGCGCGCGCAGGGTTGCCAGCTTGTCGGACGCGCCCTGATGAAGGTGGCGGATCTGGAGGTGTTTCGCGCGCTCCGCGACGCAGGGTACGCTTCGGCCCGTGATGATCGCCAACTCGACCCCGGCTTTCCTCAGGAGATTCAGGCCGAGTCCGTCGATACTGCTGAACGCCTTGATCTCGGCGCCGCCGTCGCTGTAATACAGCGAGCCGTCCGTCAGCACGCCGTCGACGTCGAAGGCCATCAGCCTGACCCTGGCGGCGCGCACACGCGGGTCTGCGACGCCGAGCATCAGACGACCTTCGCCTGGAACAAGTCGTGCATGTTGAGCGCGCCGACGAGGCGAGCGTTTTCGTCGACGACCGGAATCTGCGTGATCTTGTGTTTTTCCATCCGCTCGACGGCTTCGACCGCGAGCTTTTCGGGCGTGATGCAACGCGGCTTGGGCGTCATCAGAGCGGCAATCGTCGCGGATTTCAGGTCGCGCTGACCGACGATCGCGCGGCGCAGGTCGCCGTCGGTGAAGATGCCGAGCACGTCCATTTCGGGCGACGCGATGATCGTCATCCCGATCCCCGCGCGGGAAATTTCGTTCACAGCCTCGGTTATTCCGGCGTCGGGCGGGACGACCGGAATCGCGCGCCCGGTACGCATCACGTCGCGCACGCGCGTCAGCAGACGGCGACCGAGCGCGCCGCCGGGGTGCGAACGCGCGAAGTCCTCGGCGCCGAAGCCGCGCGCGTCGAGGAGCGCGACGGCAAGCGCGTCGCCGAGCGCGAGCACCGCCGTCGTACTCGCCGTCGGCGCGAGGTTGAGCGGGCAGGCCTCCTGCTCGGCACCCGCGTAAAGGCTGAGGTCGGCGTCGCGCGCGAGCGTCGATTGAGGTTTCCCGGTCATCGCGATGAGCCTCGCGCCCCGACGCTTGATGAAGGGAAGGATGTTCAGGAGTTCGGCGCTTTCGCCCGAATTGGAAATCGCGATGACGATGTCGCCCGACTGGATCATGCCGAGGTCGCCGTGGCTCGCTTCGGCGGGGTGGACGAAAAACGCCGGCGTCCCGGTACTTGCGAGCGTCGACGCGATTTTGCTGCCGACGTGCCCCGATTTTCCGATTCCGCAAACGATGACGCGGCCCTTGCAGTTGAGGATCAGCGTCAGCGCCTTCAGAAAAATGTCGTCGACGTGTTCGACGAGGGCGAGTACGGCTTCACTTTCGACGCGAAGCACTTCGCGCGCGAGATCGAGCGCTTTGGGCGTAGCCTGGATTGCGTTCATCGGGACTTCTTAGTTCGTCAAAATGTAAAACCCAACTTGTTGCCGGGTTGGTGGGTTTGAAAGTGGGCAAAGTCCACCTTCAAACCAGGTGAAAACGACGCCAAACCAGTCCGGCCTTGGATTCTCTTGCTTTTCCTTCCAAAAAAGGGCAGACAAAGCCCACCCTTTTTTTGTCCAAACCGTCAAAAAAAGAGGGTTATTTTTTGACGATTCCTTACACGGATTATTTACCCGAAGTATAGCAGATAGACCCCGTCGCTTTACTTCTCGTCCCGCAAGGCGAGTCGACAAAGGTGGGGTCGAACTGGAAATGGAATCAGAAAGCCATGCAGACCGTGTAGGTCGACCCGTCGTCGACGACACTCGGACAATGGGACGGCGTCCCGGCGACGGCGCAGCTCGCGTTGTTGAGGCGGCTTTTCGGCGCGCCCTGCGTTGCGCGGACGGCTCCCGTAAAGGGATTGCCGTCGTCCATCGTCGCGTCGAGGTGCTTTGCGTACTTGCCGAGGATGTTCGCCGAGCAGACGACGAAGTTCCCGGACATTCCCGCGATGTAGGCGCTGGCGGGAGCGCCGGACTCGATGCCGATACGCCCGCCGTCGGCGTTGCTCGGCAAGTCGACATCGTTCGCGATCGGCAGCGGCCCCTGGACGAGGTTGGCGCGTCGGACGTGTTCCCAGAACGCGACCGTTTCGCTTGTCTGAAGCAAACCGGCCTCGTCCCACCAGTTGCCGTCGAGGACGCCGTTGCCGACGGCGCTCAAGGCGCCCGAAACCACGGTGCTCCCTGTTCCCAAGTGGAGCACCGCGCCGGCGTCGTCGCCGGGAATCGCGCGATACTTGTCCTGATACGCATGAACGATCCTGGAGACGTTCCTGAAATCCATCGCGAGATTTTTGAGCCTGGCGTTGGTGATCAGTTCCTGTCCCTTGAGGACGCCGCCCAACAGAAGACCCAGGATGACGAGCACGATGGAAACTTCGATGAGCGTAAAGCCCGACAATTGTCTTTTCATTTTGATGCCTGCCTTCAAAGAGATGCCTTTCCCTCCTTGAACGTGTTCTTGAAATATTGCGGCGTGATGATGTGGAAATATTTTGTCCCGAAATCGCAAGCAACACTTCACCAGCGTTTCATCGATGGAAACACTATAGGCGAGATTTGCGCGCGTTTAAGTGAGAAAGTTGGCGGCCTCCTAACAGAAGACAGAGGACAGAGCGGCCTTCGGCCTTTGTAATCAGTTCTCAGTCATCTGAAGGAGGTATCTCATGCAACCACTGAATACTGAAAACTGTTCACAAAGCGAGCGCAGCGAGCGCTCTGTCTTCTGTCCTCAGTCCTCTGTCTTCTGATTAAGCGTGCAAGGCTGCCACGGCGGCTTTGGGGTCGGCTGCCACGATTTTCAGCAAGGCTCTTGCCGGTCCGGAAGGAACGGTCCTTTTCTGCTCCCAGTTTTCCAGGGTGCGCTTCGACACTCCGATCAGGCGCGC
>JAISDL010000020.1 GCA_031264825.1 Accumulibacter sp.
ACCCGCCATTCCTACCGGTCGGTTTTCATCTGATCCCTGATGCCTGATCCCTGACATCTGATCCCTGACAATCGCCCCGTTGAGCGGAACTCTGCGCTAAGATGAGCGGCGTCATCGACCAATCATCCGCGTTCCGGCGCTACGCACGAACGAAAAAATCCATGGAAATCGACCTGCCCCAGATAGCCCTCTTCGCTTCCGCGCTGATCGTCACCGGTTGCGTCTCGGGTTTCCTCGCCGGTTTGCTTGGCGTCGGCGGCGGGATCATCGTCGTGCCGATCCTCTATCTGCTCTTTCCGGCGCTCGGCGTCGCCGAGGAGGTACGGATGCACATCGCAGTCGGCACTTCGCTTGCGACCGTCATTCCGAACGCGGTCACTTCGTCGCGTGCGCATTTGAGGCGCGGGTCTTTCGACGTCGAACTCTTTCGCAAACTGGCGCCCCCCATATTCCTCGGTGTCGTCGCGGGAATCGTTTTCGGCGGAAAGTCCTCGGGACGCGTCCTGATTTTCATCTTCGCGTGCATCGCGCTGCTCGTCGCTTTTTACATGGGCTTTCGGCGCGATACTTGGGTGATTCGCGTCGACCTGAAGACTTCCGCTCTCTGGCGCGTTCCGGTCGCCTTTTTCATCGGGTGGTTTTCCGTCCTCATGGGAATCGGCGGGGGAACGCTCTCGGTTCCGCTTTTCAATCTTTTCAACGTCGACATGCGACGCGCCGTCGGGACGGGTGCGGCGATCGGCCTGATCGTCGGGATTCCGGGTCTCGCGGGCTTCATCACGACCGGATGGGGAAACCCTCTGCTGCCGCCGTTCAGTCTCGGATATTGCAGTTTGATCGGACTCGTCCTGATCGTCCCCAGCTCGATGCTGACGGTCAAATATGGTGTGAATATCGCAAACTCGATCAGGCCGGCGCTACTTCGGACAACCTTTGCCTGCTTTCTTCTGCTGACGTCGATCAAGATGTTTTTCAGCGCTTTCGGGTATTGATTCCTTTTCGAACCGCCTTCAGTCATTCATGCGCATGCGGACAATCGGGCACGGCACGCCATGCCCGACCGGGGGTCAGGAGACGGGCGACAGGAAACAGATGAAAACCGATCGGTGTTTTGTTGATTCTTCTCCGGCCGAAGGCCGCATGAATTCTCTGTCTCCCGACATCTGTCTCCTGATCACCAGACAAGCGGAACTCCCGCTCAGGCCAGCAGTTTTTTGGGGATGCCCTTCTCGCAGGGAACCCCGACCTGGCAGAGGCCGCAGCCATAGCCGTCGAAGCCGAAATGTTCCTTGACGTAGGCGGTGGAGTCGCCGCGCAGGAAGACGCGGCATTTGATCTTGTCGTGCCCCTTCTCGATGTCGAGCGCGCCGACGGGGCATCTTTTGACGCAGAGTCCGCATTCGCCCTTGTCTTTACGGTAATGCAGGCAGTAGTCGTGTATCCCCTGATACGGCCGCTTGTCGGGTTCGAGTTTGAGTTTGACGATGATCGAGCCGAAGCGCACGGCTTTGCCGACGGGTGTGATCATCGCGTCGCAGAGGCCGAAGGTTCCGTGCCCCGCCGTATAGGCGACGTGGCGTTCCGACCACTTCGACGAATAGACCCGCTGAACGCCTTCGAGCCGCGTCCATTCGGGGTGGAGGACGGGCGCGCACGCCTGGTAGCCCGCTTCCTTCAGGGTGTCGACGAGATGGATGCGCAACTTCTCGTTGATCTTTTCACCGAAGACTCTTGCGCGCGCCCAGCGCTCGGAGGGGTGCGTCTTTTCCTTGCGGAGCGAATTGCGCGTCAGCCGCGTTTGCGGCAGGATCCAACTGACGAGCGTCAGCGCGTCGCCCACCGCGTTTTCTTCCGGGTAGAATTTTGCGAAAATCTCTTCGGGCAGCCAGTGTTCCTCACTGCAAACTTCGGGCGTTTTGTAGGTTTTGAAGAGCGCGTCGGCGCCGGATGCGAAGCGCACGATCGGCGTGTCCCACATTTTTTCTTCGCCGAAACTTCCGCCCATGCGGTTGACCGGACTCGTTTCCATGAAATCGGTCGCCAGAGACGCGATCCATTCTTTTTTGTCGTGCATTTTTCCCTCCCCCAAGATGGAAACACACTTTGGAGCCGCCGACACGCGGACGGGTCGGCTCATTCGTACGGCAAAACGAAGTCGACGAAGCCGGGGGCGGTTTGGAAAAGGAGTCAGGCGCGCCGCCAGCTCGTCCCTTCCGCATTATCTTCCAGAACGACGCCGGCGGCGCGAAGTTCTTCGCGGATTCGGTCCGCTTCGGCAAAATTTTTGCCTTTTTTCGCCAAGAGACGCTGCGCGATCATCGCGTCGATTTTTTCCGGCGTAGTGTCGTCGTCCGCATCGTTCCGGCCCGTCGCGGCGGATTGCAAAAACTCCCGCGGGTCGCGCTGGAGGAATCCGAGAATCCCCGCGAGCGAACGCAACTGCCCCGCCAGCGCGGAAGACTTGCTCCGGTTGACTTCCGCCGCCAGTTCAAAGAGGACGGCGCAGGCTTCGGGCGTGTTGAAGTCGTCGTCGAGCGCGGCGCGAAAGCGCCGGGCGTGCGCCTCGTCCCAGTCGGGGGTTGGATCGCTCGGAACAGGGAGGTCGCGGATCGCCGTATAGAGGCGCGAGAGCGCGGAACGCGCGTCGTCGAGGTGCTTGTCGGAATAATTGAGCGGGCTGCGATACTGGGCGCGGACGATGAAAAACCGGACGACCTCGGCGTCGTAGCGTTCGAGCACGGTACGGATCGTGAAGAAGTTTCCGAGCGACTTCGACATTTTCTCGTCGTCGACGCGCACGAAGCCGTTGTGCATCCAGTAGTTGACGAAGGTGCAGCGATGCGCGCCCTCGGACTGCGCGATCTCGTTTTCGTGGTGCGGAAACTGCAAGTCCTGCCCGCCGCCGTGAATGTCGAATCGTTCTCCGAGCAGATTCTGGCTCATCGCCGAGCACTCGATGTGCCAGCCGGGACGCCCGTCGCCCCAGGGTGAAGGCCACGACGGTTCGCCTTCGCGCGCGCGCTTCCAGAGGACGAAGTCGAGCGGGTCCCGCTTCGACGGGTCGACGTCGACGCGCTCGCCGGCGCGCAGGTCGTCAAGCGATTTTCCCGAAAGGCGGCCGTAGCCGGGGAACTTGCGTACCGAAAAATTCACGTCGCCGTCGCTGCTCTGATACGCCAGACCGTTCGCTTCGAGCTTGCCGATCAGTTCGAGCATCTGCGGCACGTACGCGGTCGCGCGCGGCTCGAAGTCGGGCTTCTCGACGCCCAGCGCCGCCGAATCCTCGTCCATGAAGCGGATGAAGCGCTCGGTCAATTGCCCGATCGTTTCTCCATTCTCGCGTGCGCGCCGGATGATTTTGTCGTCGATGTCGGTAATATTGCGCACGTAGGTCACGTCAAAGCCGCTGGCCCGCAGCCAGCGCCGGACGACGTCGAAAACGACGAGAACGCGCGCGTGTCCGAGGTGGCAGTAATCGTAGACGGTCATCCCGCAGACGTAGATGTGTACCTTCCCCGGAACAATCGGGACGAATTCCTGTTTTTCCTTGTGGAGGGAATTGTAGATTTTCAGCATTTCTTCGACTGGAGAAAGACTCGGAGAGTCTGTTTTCGCCGCCCCCCACCGCCGGGAGATAAAACGGCATTTTGGATTCAAAGCGCTTCTTGATAGAATGGTTCGCTTCGTTGAACACTTTTGACGAGTATACTATACCGATGCGCCAACATACCTCGACGCCTTTGGCGGTGTGCCTGATCGTTGTTTCCCTGCTTTTTGCGAACGCCACGGCGGACGCCCAATCGCCGACCTCATCGCAACAACCCCCTCCGCCGCCGCGCGAAATACAGGAAATCCAGCGCCTGATGCGCCGGAGCCAATGGCCGCAGGCGCTTGAAAAAACCGAAGCGCTGATCGCGTCGAAGCCCAGGGAGGCTCAGGGACGTTTTCTGAAAGGCTTGATCCTGACGGAGATGAATCGCCCGAACGATGCGATCGCCATCTTCACCCGCCTGACCGAAGATTTTCCCGAACTGCCCGAACCCTACAATAACCTAGCGGTTCTTTACGCGCAGCAGAAGCAGTACGACCGCGCGCGCTCGGCGCTCGAAATGGCGATCCGCACGCATCCGAGTTACGCGATCGCGCACGAGAACCTCGGCGACATCTACGCGACGCTGGCGAGCCAGGCTTACGGCAAGGCGCTCCAGATCGATTCGTCGAACGCCGCGACGCAGACCAAGCTTTCGATGATCCGCGACTTGATCGGCGGCGCGTCAAAGCCGAAGCCCACCACGCTGGTGCGCGCCGATTCGGGCACCTCCGCGCCGTCGCCGACCGCTTCCGGCACCTCGACCCCCACACCCCCGCCTGCCGAACCGACGGTGAAAACGCCGCCCACACCGATGCCGACTCCGCCGCCTCCGCCCGAAAAGCCGGCGAAGTTGCCCGAGACGCCAAAACCGCCCGAGGCCCCCGCCCCCGTTGAAAAGACGCCGGAGAAAACCAACACTGCCGAAACGCCCGCGGCTTCGACCGCTTCCGTCGAGCAGGAAGTCGCCAAAACCGTGCAATCGTGGGTGCGCGCGTGGTCGAGGAAGGACGTGAAAGCTTATCTTGCGTACTACGCCAATAATTTTCAGACGCCGAAGGGCGTATCGCGCAAAGCCTGGGAAACCGAACGCACGCAACGCATCGATCGGCCGGGACGCATCCAGGTCAGCGCCGAGAACGTCCGAATTTCGGTTTCGGATCGAAAAGCGACGGTGAAGTTTCGCCAGCATTACGCGTCGGCCAGTTTCAAAAGCTCGGCAAACAAGACGCTCGTTTTCGTAAAATCGGGCAATCGCTGGCTCATCCAGCAGGAAGTCATCAATTGATCCAAGCCTTTTCACTGCCCGCTCTTCTGCTGGCCTTTCTCGGATTTGCCGTACCGCTTTTCCCCGCCAACGCGCAAAACGCCCCGGTGGCGCCGATCGAAAGCGCTTCCGATGCGGGGCCTGAGCCTCAGCTCCTGAAGATTTTTTCCGAAATCGAAAAAAATCGTCTCGACTCGGCGCTCGCCCAGACCGACGCTCTTTTGGAGCGCTACCCGAATTTCCGTCTGGCGCACCTGATCCGGGGCGACCTCCTGCTCGCGCGCCGTATGCCGCTCTCGACATTCGGGAACGCGAAAAACGCGCCCAAGGAGCAGATCGAGGATTTGCGCGAGGAAGTCGTCGCGCGCCTGAAAGCCTACCGGAACCGCCTGGACCTGAGTCACTACGTCCCGCGCTACCTCCTGCAACTGCGGCCCGACCAGAAATACGCGATCGTCGTCGACACGCAGAAGGCGCGGCTCTACCTCTATCAAAATCAGGAAGACGGGCGTCCCCGCTTCGTCGCCGACTATTACATTTCGCACGGCAAACTCGGCTCCGGGAAAAAACTCGAAGGCGACAAGAAAACGCCGACCGGCGTCTACCACGTCACGTCGAGCCTGTCCGCGCAAAAAATCGGCGACCTCTACGGTTCGCGCGCCTTCCTGTACGGCGACGGCGCGTTTCCGATCAACTACCCCAACGAATGGGATCGGCGCAACGGCCGCAAAGGGCACGGCATCTGGCTGCACGGCACGCCGGCGGATACGTACTCGCGCCCGCCCAAGGCGTCCGACGGATGCGTCGTCCTTTCGAACGTCGACCTCAACGCGCTGGCGAAAAACGTCCAGATCGGCCTGACGCCCGTCATCATCAGCAATTCGATCGAATGGCTCTCGATCGACGACTGGCGGAACGAACGCACGGCGCTCAACAAAGAGATCGACGAATGGCGCGGCGATTGGGAAAGCATGAACGTCAACCGTTATATGCGGCATTACTCGAAACGCTTTCAGACCGACAAGCAGACGCGCGAGCAGTTCGCCGAACAAAAAAACAGGGTCAACGCGGCGAAGAGCTGGATCAAGGTCAAACTTTCCAACCTTTCGATGTTCCGAAACCCCGGCAAGGAAGAACTCGTCGTCGTCACCTTCGAGCAGGACTACCGAAGTAGCAACCTGAGCAATCAGATGAAAAAAAGCCAGTATTGGATCCGCGAGGACGGAAGCTGGAAAATCATTTTCGAAGGAGCCTATCAATGAACGCATCACTTCTCCGATTCTCGCTCTTCGCGGCGTGTCTGTTCGCGGCGTCGCACTCGCTCGCGGCGCCCACGGCGGAAATACAGACGACGCAAGGGACAATCGTCGTCGAACTCGACTCGGCCAAAGCGCCCAAAACGGTCGAAAATTTCGTCGGCTACGCAAAAAAGGGATTTTACGACGCGACGATATTCCACCGGGTCATCGGCGGCTTCATGATCCAGGGCGGCGGCCTCACGAAAGACATGGCGGAAAAGCCGACCGGCACTCCGGTCGCCAACGAGGGTAAAAACGGCCTGAAAAACCTGCGCGGGACGATCGCGATGGCGCGAACCTCCGCGCCGCATTCGGCGACGGCGCAGTTTTTCATCAATCACCAGAACAACGCCAGCCTGGATTACCCCTCGCCCGACGGATGGGGTTACGCCGTCTTCGGCAAAGTCGTTCGCGGGATGGACGTCGTCGATAAAATCGCCCGCGTTCCGACCGGCGACCGCTACCCGCACCGGAACGTGCCGCTGGAACCCGTTCTCATCAAATCCATAAAAATCATCGAAAAAAAATAGGGGAGCACGATGGTCAAACTGCATACTTCTCTCGGGACGGTCACGGTCGAACTCTACGCCGATAAAGCGCCCGAGACCGTAAAAAACTTTCTCGATTACGCCGAAGCGGGTCATTACGACAATACGATTTTTCACCGCGTCATCGGCGATTTCATGATCCAGGGCGGCGGATTCGAACCCGGCATGAAACAAAAGCCCTGCAAGGACCCGATCCGCAACGAAGCCGACAACGGCCTGAGGAACGAAGCCTATACGCTGGCGATGGCGCGAACCAAGGCGCCGCATTCGGCGACGGCGCAGTTTTTCATCAATGTCGTCGACAACCCCTACCTGAATTACAGAGCGCCCGACCCCTCGAACTGGGGGTACTGCGTTTTCGGAAAAGTCGTCGACGGGATCGACGTCGTAGACAAAATCAAAAACGTCCCGACGGGCGACGCCGGCTTCCATCAGGATGTTCCGAAAGAAGACGTTCTCATCGAGCGCGTCGAGGTCTGCTGAGCGCCGCCCACGCGCGTCGTCCGCCATTTGATCGTCTGACGCCCCGGCGATGATCCACTTCGTCTCGGATATCCACCTTTCCAGTCAGACGCCCGCGACCGCGAACCGCTTCCTGAACTATCTGGACGAAACGGCGCGCCGTGCCGAGCGGCTTTTCATCCTCGGCGACCTCTTCGAAGCCTGGGCCGGCGACGATGG
This sequence comes from Accumulibacter sp., assembly GCA_031264825.1. Lineage (GTDB taxonomy): Bacteria > Pseudomonadota > Gammaproteobacteria > Burkholderiales > Rhodocyclaceae > Propionivibrio. The sequence goes on from JAISDL010000020.1 coordinate 7,384, forward strand.
CATCGACGCGCCCGAAAACTCTTTCCTCCACACGATCGTCGAAGCGCTCCTCAGGCTAACGTCCGCCGGGGTCGGCGTCGCGCTGATGCACGGCAACCGCGACTTCCTTCTCGATCGAAAATTCGCCGCCCGAACCGGCGCGCGGATCATCCCCGACCCGTATCTCCTGACCACGCCGACGCGACGCTTCGTCCTCTCGCACGGCGACATGCTCTGCGCCGACGACCCCGAATACATGGCCTTGCGCGGTGAGGTACGCTCGCGGGAATGGCAGGACGCCTTCCTCGCGCGCCCTCTGGCGGAGCGCGAGGCCCTCGTGGCAAGTTTTCGCCGGCAAAGTGAAACGGTAAAGCGGACGAAGGCCTCCCCGTACGGCGCCGACCTTTGCGCTACCGCCGTCGACGACTTTCTGCGCACACACGCCTACGCGACGTTCATCCACGGTCATACGCACCTCCCGGCGACGCACGAGCACCGCGTCGACGGCGTCCGCGTCGAACGCTGGGTTCTCGCCGACTGGACGGAAAACGCGGGCGAATACCTTTCTTGGGATGGCGAGCGCCTGACGCGCAACGCCGTTTGACCTCATTTCAATCGGCGTGGCCGGTAAAGCAATAAAACCGAACGACATATACGGGACATATCATGACAGACACCTTATTTTCCGAAAAAGCGCTCGCCGAGGAAATCGCGCGCAACGTCGCCGCCGCGCTCCGTGAAGACATCGGAGACGGCGACCTGACCGCCCGACTGGCCGCTGGAAAACCCGGTGCGCGCGCGGTCGTCATCGCGCGTGAAAACGCCGTCCTCTGCGGAAGCGCCTGGTTCGCACAAACTTTTTTCCAGATCGACACATCGATCGCAATCGACTGGAAAGTCAAGGACGGCGACCGCGTCGTCCCGAATCAGACGCTCTGCGAAATAAGCGGCCCGGCTTCCGCGCTCCTGAGCGGCGAACGCACGGCGCTCAATTTCATCCAGCTTCTTTCGGGCGTCGCGACGAAAACCCGCCGATTCGTCGACGCCGTCGCCGGAACGCGCGCGCGCATCGTCGACACGCGCAAAACACTGCCGGGGCTGCGCTGCGCCCAGAAATTCGCCGTCCGTTGCGGCGGCGGGCTGAACCACCGCTTTGGGCTCTACGACGCGATCCTGATAAAGGAAAACCACATCGCCGCGGTCGGCGGCGTCGCTTCGGCGATCGACGCGGCGCGAAAGATCGCCGAAAAAGCGCAAGGCCGCTGCCGCTTCATCCAGGTCGAAGTCGAAAACCTCGACGAACTGCGAGAAGCGCTCGACGCGGGCGCGACGATGATCCTGCTCGACAACATGTCGACCGACACGATGCGTGACGCCGTCGCGCTCGCGGCGGGACGCGCCTCGCTCGAAGCCTCCGGCAACGTCGATTTCGACATCGTACGCGCGATCGCCGAGACCGGCGTCGACCGCATCTCGATCGGGAGTCTGACCAAGGACATCCACGCGCTCGACCTTTCGATGAGGTTCAGGTGACAGGAGTCGGGAAACAGGAGACAGATGAAAACCGATCGGTATTTCGTTCCTTTTCTCCGTCGGCGAAGCCGACGGTCACTGATCTGTCTCCTGTCCTCTGTCTCCCGTCTCCTGCCCCCCTTGTTTATTTCCTCATTATAGTTAATAATTCTCATTTATTCATCAACACAGGTTCGTGCAAGAAACAGGATTGACGCGAGTCGATCTGAAGAAGATAATGGGAAGGTTAGCGGTTCCCGACAGGGGATTAAAAGGGAATCCGGTATCTGCCGTGAAAGGCCGTAAATCCGGAGCTGCCCCCGTAACTGTAATCGACGAGCGACTTGCCGATCCGTGCCACTGGATGCGTCTGGGAAGGCAGGCAAGCCGTGAAGAGCCGAGAGCCAGGAGACCTGCCGCGACACATTCTTTTTCAAAGAAGAGGGACGGGGCGTCCCGGGTAAAAGATATCATCTATGCCATTTAACAGTGTTTGTCGGACGGTTTCCCCGGTCTTGAAAAATCGGAAAGGCCCAGCGCCTTCGGGCTGTCGGTATTCATTGCGCTTCCCTGTTCGCTTGGGCGGCGTTCCCGCATGAGTTACATCACCGTCGTACACAAACGCGGCGCACAGCGCTGCGCGGTCTTCGCGCTGACGCTTGCGGCGCACGCGACCATCGCTTTCGGAACTCTGACCCTCGGTGAAAGGATGGCCGAAGCGCTCGAGACGCCGATGATGATCGACTTGGTCTCGCCCCTGCCGCCGGGAGACCCTTCGCTCCCCCCCGGCCCACCGGGAGACCCTACGCTTCCCCCCGGAACGCTCGGCCCCGGAAACAACCCTTGGCTTCCTGCGGGACCTCCCGGCGAGGCGGCGGCGGGTTCGTCGATCGCCGCCGTCCCCGGACGCAAACTCAGGACATCGAAACCCAAGCCCGCGTCCGAGTCGAGGCCGAAGGCGCCGCCCGCGCCGCCCGCGGTTGAAACCTCGACGAGCACCCTCCCCTCGGATCAGAATTCAAACGCGATCCAGACGCAGGCGACGACTTCCGCGACGCCCACACCGCCTTCGGCACCCGAAGGTGCCGAAGGCGACGACGGCGGCGGGGACGGTGAAGGCACCTTCGGCGGGATGGGCTACGCCTACGGCAGCGGAAGCGGAACCGGCGGCGGAGGCGGTGGTGGCGGCGGCGGCGGAGGGGGTGGCGGCGGCGGCGACCCCTGCAACGGCCCCCCGCGTTACCTCGTTTACCCGCGCCCCGTTTATCCCGCGACCGCCAGACGGCGCGGAGAAGAAGGCAAAGTGACCTTGCGCGTCCACATCACCGCGCGCGGCGTGCCCGACCAGGTCAGAATCAACACATCGTCGGGCAGCCCGCGCCTCGACGAGTCGGCGCTCAACGCCGTCAGCCAAACGTGGCGTTTTGTACCCGCCAAGCGGAATTGCGTATCGATTCAAAGCTGGGCGCTCGTTCCCATCGGTTTCAGACTGGAGTAAAAAAATGCAGGAAAATTCTTTCGGTTTTGCCCACTTGTGGGCCAGCGGCGACGCGATTTCACACTTTGTCGCCTACCTCCTCGCCGTCATGTCCGTCGCCAGTTGGTATTTGATCTTTTCCAAGTTCATGGACTGGTGGAAATCGCATCGGGCGGCGGGCGGCGTCTCCGAATTCTGGTCGGCGACGTCGATCGAAGATGGCATCGAACGCTTGCGCGCGAAGGGCAAGGACAGCTTTTTCGCGCAGTTTGCCGAACAGGCGTGCAACTGCAACCAGCAATGCGAAACGGCGGGAGACCAGCTCGCCTCAAAGCTCGATCCGGGCGAACAGATGGAACGCGCGCTACGTCAGCAGCTTTCGGCCACACAGGCCGAACTCGAAAGAGGCCTGACGATCCTTGCGACGACGGGAGCGACCGCGCCCTTCGTCGGGCTTTTCGGGACGGTCTGGGGAATCTACCACGCGCTCATCGCGATCGGCGTTTCGGGGCAGGCGGCGCTCGAAAAAGTCGCCGGCCCGGTCGGAGAAGCCTTGATCATGACCGCCGCGGGACTGGCCGTCGCCCTGCCCGCCGTCTTTGCGTTCAACGCCTTCGGTCGTGCCAATCGCCTGATCCTCGCCGACCTCGACGCCTTCGCGCACGACCTGCACGCGTTCTTCACCGTCGGCAAGCCCTTCTTTGCCGCGCACAGCGCGCAGATTCACCCGCTGCGCAAAGCGTCGTCGGCTTCGGGAGGTGCGCTCTAAATGGCCATGGGACAATTCAGCGCGTCCGGCGGAAGCGGGCCGACCGCGGAAATCAACATGACGCCGCTCGTCGACGTCATGCTTGTGCTCCTGATCATCTTCATCATCACCGCGCCGCTGATGACGCATTCGGTCGACGTCGAACTGCCTCGCGCGACGAGCAGCCCGTCCAAGGAAAACGCGCCGACGCTCCAGGTATCGATCACGCTCGAAGGCGCGGCGACGGTCAATGGAGAGCGCGTCGACATCAGCACGATGGAAGCGCGTTTCCGCGAAGCGGTCGCGCGCAACCCGAAAACCGAAATGCACCTGATGGCCGACCGCGACGCGCGCTACGGCGCCGTCGCCGAGACGATGAGCGCGGCGCACCGCGCCGGCCTCACGCGGATCGGATTCATTACGCAGCCCGCCGAAACCGACGCCGCGCCGGCAAAATAAAGAGGGTACCCGTCGACAGAGAGTCCCGGAAACTCGCGCTGAGCGTTGCCGCAAAGCACCGCGGTATGACGTTGCGCTCATAAAAAACGACGTTCGATTCAAGCCGTTACGTATCGGAATTTTTGATTACAATTAATTACAATCCGCAGTTGTCACTTTTGACCGTCCTATAATACCGCCTCGCAATTTCGTTTACAAATCGTCAGCGGCATAAATCGGACGGCGGCGCGGCAAGCCGCAAGCGTAATTTCAGCGCGGGAAAACGCCGACGTAATCGGCGTCGGGTCGAGCGGCCGGAACCGCCCACGCGGACGATCTGAAAACGGGATTAAACGGAGCGTTGAACACTGGATGAAACCCGGCGCAAGGCCGCATGGGGTTTTTACCCGCATCACCCTCTGCCCGCCGCTTCATGATTCCAATGAACCCTCATCTGGAGGCACCATGAGCACACACAGCAAACCCATTCCCGAATCGCCGTCCTCATCCAAAGTTTTCCCTGAAATCTGCCGCCGCCGCTTCATGACGGGTACGCTCGGAGTCGGCGCCGGCATGATTCTCGCGCCGCTGTTCGCAGGCGCGCAAAACGCCCTCGCCGCGGACGCGCCCGTCGCCGGTGCGGCGAAAAAGGTTTCCGACTTCGTCACAAAGCAACCCTGGGTCACTCTGAACGACGGCAGAAAGATGCCGCAGCTCGGCTTGGGCGTCTGGCGGCTTTCGAGCGAAGAAGCGAAAGTGTCGATGATCGAGGCGCTCGCCTACGGCTACCGTTCGGTCGATACGGCCGCGATCTACAGAAACGAGGAAGCCGTCGGCGAAGCCTTCCGCGCGAGCGGTCAGAAGCGTGAAGACGTATTCATCACGACAAAGGTCTGGAACGACGAGCAAGGTTTCGACGCTTCGCAAAAGGCGCTCGACAAGAGCCTGAAACGGCTCGGCCTCGATTACGTCGACCTGTTGCTGATCCACTGGCCCGTCCCGCAGCAGAACCTCTATTCGGAAACCTGGCGCGCGTTCATCCAGATGCGGGAAAAGAAGCTCGCGCGCTCGATCGGCGTCTCGAACTTCAACGAAGAACAACTCAAGCAGATCATTTCCGAAACGAAGGTCACACCCGTCCTGAACCAGGTGCAGTTGCATCCGTATATGCAGCAACGTGCGCTGCGCGCCGTCCACGATACGCTCGGCATCTACACGCAGGCGTGGAGTCCGCTGGCGCAGGGCAAGGTCATCAACGACCCCGTCATCGGCAAGATAGCGGAAAAACACCGCAAGACCGCCGCGCAGGTCGTGATCCGCTGGCACTTGCAGAGCAGGATCATCGTGATTCCGAGGTCGTCCAAGCCGGCGCGCGTCCGGGAAAATTTCGACGTGTTCGACTTCACCCTGGATGCCGAAGACATGAAAGCGATCGAGGGGCTGGACGGAAAAGCCTGAGATTCGGCTTGACTCGAAGCTCAATGATTCAGAGGACGGGCGCTGTTTCATGAATTCCACTCTCCTCCCGCCGATCCCGACGACGCCGCAGGAGCCGGGAGAGAGGGTGCTTCGCCGTTTTCTTCTGTCATTGTTATTCCTGACTTCTCCGTAATATGACACCGGCGCGGCGCCTGAAAACGCCGCGCCGAAAAACCGAGGGGAGCGCCATGAACGATCGGGATAAAACACGCGCGAATCCGCTTTCACGCCTGCTGAATCTCGAAGCGAACGAAGCGCAGGCGGTATTTTCCGGCCTGCTTCTCTTCTTTCTGCTTTTTGTCAGCTACTCGATGCTGCGCCCGGTGCGCGAGACGATGGGAATCGCCGGCGGCGTACGCAATCTGCAATGGCTCTTCACCGGGACCTTCGTTGCGACGCTGGCCACCCTGCCGCTCTTCGGCTGGGTCGCATCGAAGGTCTCGCGCCGCGCCATCGTGACCTGGACCTACGGTTTCTTCACGCTGAACCTCTTCGGATTTTCCGCCGCGCTGTCGATGTATCCGACGAACGTCTGGCTCGGGCGCGTTTTCTACATCTGGCTGTCGGTCTTCAACCTTCTCGCCATCTCATTGGCATGGAGTGTCCTGACCGACGTTTTCTCGCGCGATCAAGCCAAACGCCTGTTCGCCATGATCGCCGCCGGCGCCAGCGTCGGCGGGCTTGTCGGGCCGCTGCTTGGTACGCGACTCGTATCGCACGTCGGCCACGCCGGCCTCCTCTTCCTGTCGGCGATCCTGCTCACCGGAAGCATGCTCTCGGCGACGTCGCTGCACCGCTGGCGCGACCGCACACCGCTCGCCGACGCAGGCGACGGTGGCGAAAACAGCGCCGAAGGACGGCAGCGCCCGCTCGGCGGAAACCCCTTCGCCGGCGCGACCGCGGTATTTCGCTCCCCCTATCTGCTCGGCATCGCGCTCTTCGTCCTCCTGCTCTCCAGCGTTTCGACTTTTCTCTATTTCGAGCAAGCGCGCCTCGTTGCCGAAACCTTCCCCGACCGCACTCAGCAGACGCAGGTTTTCGGACGCATCGACGCGATCGTGCAAGCGCTCGCCATCATGACGCAGATATTTTTCACCGGGCGGATCACGAAAAAACTCGGAATCGGCGTCCTGTTGATCATGGTCCCGCTCGTCATGGCCGCGGGCTTTGTCTGGCTTGCGATGGCGCCCGTTTTTTCCGTTTTCGTCGTCGTGATGGTCGTCCGCCGGACGGGCGAATACGCGCTCGTGCGTCCGGGACGCGAAATGCTCTACACGGTGATCCCCACCGAAGGGAAATACAAGGCCAAGAACTTTTCCGACACGGTCGTCTATCGTGGCGGCGACGCCGTCAGCGGATGGCTTCGGAGCGTGCTCAACCAGCTCGGCGACCCCTCGCTCGCCATGCTGATCGGTTCCGCGCTCGCGCTGGTCTGGGCCGCCGTCGGCTTCGGCCTCGCGCGCAAGCAGACTCAGCTCGAAAATCAAATCGCATCGAACGAAAGGCCGCCCTGAAAAGCACAAAATCATCTCATGAGCGTGTTGCGGACTTTTGAACTCATCCACCCGAATGATCTTCAAAAGTCCGTTTTTTCAGACTGAAACCATAGGTTGGGGTGAGCGAAGCGATGCCCAACGATTCCGTATGCACGGGAATGATGGTGGGTACGGAGGGATGGTATTCAAGGGAGGTTCAACCCAAGCTGTACGCTTTTTCAACTCGCCCCGCGATCGTTGGGCTTCACATTCGTTCAGCCCAACCTATACCGTTTCCGCTCCGTTCTCAGCGGTGTGGGTTGGTTCATCAGGAGACAGAAGAAAACCAATCGGCATTTCGTCGATTTTTCTCCGGCCAAAGGCCGCAAGAATTCTCTGTCTCCCGACATCTGTCTCCTGTCTCCTGTCTCCCGCCTCCTGACCTCAGAACACCCACTTGAATCGTAAATTCGCCGCGGCGCCCTTCTTCTCTCCGGCGTAGGCCTGCGCGCTCAGGTCGAGCGAGAAATTTGAGACTTTGGCGGGCCGGATATGGACGCCGATTTCACCGACCCCCGTGTCGCCGCGCAGCGTCGCCGCGTCGTAAATCTTCAGGCCGTTGAGCGAAGCTTTTGTGTTGCCCTCGTGTTCCCGATCCCAGTACGCGCCGGCGTACAGGTCGGTTCTCTCGTCGAGCGCGTACGTCAGGCGCGCGCCGATACGGCTCCGGAGCGAATCCGCCGCGTCGAATTTCAGTTTGTCGAAATGAACCTTCGTCGAGTTTTCCGTTTGGCGCGTCCAGAGCAAATGCGTTGAAACGTCGAGAGTCGTTCGGTCGAAGAGCTTCAACTGGTGCCCGAGGCCGGCGATCAGGCTGAAATACATCGCGTCGGTCTCGAAATGCGCCTTGCCCAAGCCCTGGTTGACCGTCGTATAACGGATATCGCCGGTGGAAAAATCGGTCTTCGACTGGCCCGCGCGGAACGCCGCGTCGGCGTGGAATCCCGACGGATCGTCGTAGCGCGCCAAGGCGCCGAGGCCGTAATACGCGACCTTCCCGTCGCCTTCGACCGCCGGCGTTTGCGGGAAGCTATTGTAAGTGTCGTAGTTGCCCCATCCGCTTTCAAAGAAGGCGCCGACGGTCGCGCGACCGTCGCCCGCGTCGCTCCCGCGGGCGATCCCGACGACGAGCGACCCGCCTCTGACCTTCACGTAGGAACCCGTCTCGTACTTGTGCTGGTCGTAGCCGAATTCGCTGAAGAACTCGCTGCGGGTTCCCGTGCCCGACGTCGCTTTCAACGCCGACCCCACCCCCCGGCTCAGGACGAAAACTCCGCCCTGCCCCACAAACGAAAGCCCGGCCGCCGCCCCCTCGGTATAGGATTTGACGCTCGGACTCATCAGGGCGAGGTCGACGTTCTTCCCCCGGACGTCGATCGAGAATCTATCTCCAAGACTCGTCCGCGTCCGATAGTAATACGTGCTGGCGGTAACGCCGTTATCCGTCTGGATGAGCCGGACGAACTGATCGCGCGTCAAGGCAATTCGCCCCTTGTACGGCGCGTCGTCGACCGAAAGGTTCGCGTTTCGGATGTCGGCCTTGTCGACCGCAAGCACCGGGACTCCCGTCGATCCATACGCGCCGACCGAAGCCTGCGTGATCACCGAGAGGTCGGCGCCGCGGGCGTTCAGCGTCATGCCCCGGACACCGGGACGCATCGGGTCCTCGACATAGACGCGCCCCTTGCCGACGAGCGTCAGATCGCCGACCTCGATCTCTCCGGGCGCGTTGAAAATCCTCAAGTCCTTGTCGTCGAACACGCGCGCCTGCCCGAGTTTGAAGCTATTTCCGGCGGCGTCCGAAGTCAGCCACGTGTGTTCGCGCACGTCGATCGCGGCAAGACCGATCGAGGCGCCGCTGCCGCCGTGCACGGCGGCGATCGTTTGCGGCTGCGCGCGGTCGCGCGTCCCCGCCAGCGTCAGCGTGCCGCCGAAGTCCAGAACCGCATCGGCGTTCGCGCTGCCCTCGACGCGGAGATTGCCTGCCAGAAAAACCGGACTGTTCGCGTCCGCGCTCATCCGCGCCTGCGCGGCGTCCGCCCGGACGCTGAGGTCGCCGCCGATCACGAGAGGCGCGGCCACGGCGTGGAGCGCCGCAAACGCGCCCTGCCCCGCGCCCGCGGCAAGCGAGAGATTGCCGTCGAGCTTGAGCGGCGCCCTCTCCAGAGTCAGTTCCGAATACGCGCCGCTTCCCGTCCCGGCTTCGAGCGTCAGATTGCCCGTCGTCCCGTCGCCGACGGTAATCGTCGAATCGGTCGCGCTCAACTCTGCATGAGCACCCGCCCCGCTACCCGCGCGCAAGGAAAGATTTCCGTCGAGCGTGAGCGAAGAGCCTTCCAGGGTAAATGTCGCCCACGACGCGCCGGCATCGACTTTGACGTCGTTGTTTCCAGAACCCTGAACCTCAATCTCCGTATTTTTGACGGCGAACGAGGCGGTCCCGCCTTGGGACGAATCGACGGCGAGGTCTCCGCCGACCTTGACCTTCGAACCGCTCCCCTGGATTTGCAGAGAAGCGATGCCGCCGGTTCCCACGGCGTTGGCGCCGCCGCGCACCTCCAGGTCGCCCCCCACCGAAAGCTCTACATCGTTTGCGACGAGCGCCGCATTACCACCGGAAGCGCTCCCGCCGCCGTCACCGCCGTGCACCTCAAAATTCTCTGTCGTGGAAAGAGACGACCCCGCCCCCAGCGTCAACTGCGCGCCCCCGCCCGCGCCGCCGGCATTGCCGCCGCCGTCGCCGCCTCGTATCGAAACTGGATGACTCAAAACCTTGATCGAAACACCGTCTTCGACGGTCAGCGTCGCGCCGCCGCCCATACCGCCCGCGCCGGCGTTCCCGGAGCCGCCATTCCCGCCTCGGCCGCCATGAACGCGGAATTCACCGTTGTCGACGATCGTGTCGCCACGCGCTTCGATCTTCATCTCCGCGCCGCCGCCCGCGCCGCCCACGCCGCCCTGGCCCCCGGTACTCGCGCCGCCCGCGCCCCCGTTGGAGCCGCCGCCCGTTTTTCCAGAGTCGCTCGCCCCGCCCGAACCGCCGCCGCCGCCCGCGCCTGCGACGATGCGGAGACCATCGACCCCCGCCACCGCCGCCGACCCGTAACTGGATTTTCCATCGCCGCCGATTCCGCCTGTGCCGCCTGTGCCGCCCGAGCCGCCCATGCCCCCGGTGCCGCCACTGGAACTACCGCCCGAAACGCCCAAAACGCCGCCGCTGCCCACGCTACCGGCACCGCCATTCGTACCCGTAGTGCCGGAACCATTCCCGCCCGCGCCAAGGCTTCCGCCCCCCGTTCCGCCGCTTCCTCCGCC
>JAISDL010000082.1 GCA_031264825.1 Accumulibacter sp.
TTCCGGGTGATGACCGTGGAATCCACGTCCAGCGTCACCTTCTTGAGGGCGCCGATCTTGCCAAAGCACCCGCGATAAATCTCGGCTTGCACCCGCTCGTTGCTCAGCATGTCGAAGCGACCGAACAGCCGCATGATGGCTTTGTGCCCTGCCGCCTTCGTCCAGCCGAACAGACGCACCAGCGTGCCATCCATCCGCACGGTTTCAGCGTGCGCGAACCGGCAGGCACCGCACCAGATCGAGACGATGAATTGCTCGACCAACTGCAGGGGCGCATACCCCCGATTGGAACGAGGGGCGGGTAATCCCCAGTCGGCCGCCGCCTGCCGGAACCCCATGCTGTCGAGCATCTGCTTGAACAATGCCAGACCTCCCCACGCCGTTACTTCCCGCTCGGAAAAACTGACCGAAAACCCTTCCCCCTTTAGCCCGAATTGACACATGTCGTCTTTTATCCCATTGATTCAACACCATACTCTCGAATGGTATCCATTAGAACCTGTCCCACACCCCTCTCAACAAACATGCTCAGTTTGCCTCAATTCTACAAAAAATGCCTAATGGACAATCTGGGTTTATGCAAACACTTCACTTTTCGCGTCTTTCGCGCCTTTCGCGGTTGAAATCGGTTTTCACCTGATTCCTGATGCGCCTGCGGAATCGTTGGGGTTAGCTGCGCTCACCGCCAACCTATACCGCCAAAACCCATACCGCCGCTGGGCACGGCACGCCGTGCCCCTACGGGTCGGTCACCGACGAGGAAGAGCCTTGAAACACCGATCGGTTTTCATCTGATCCCTGATTCCTGATCCCTGATTCCTGATCCCTGATTCCTGATTTCCAGCAAAGCTGAAGGCGCCGCAGGGCTTCGGGCAGGGGTTTCTTTTCGCGCGAGACGGGGTCGAAACTTTCTCGTATTTTCTGAAGGCGCGATTCGGGCATCGGGTGTGTGCTGATGAACGCGGGAACAGCGGAAGCTTTGGGGTGTTTTTCCGTGATGTAGACGAAAAATTCTTCGGCGCCGTTGGTGTATCCGTAGTGCGCTTTCAGCGCCGCGAGCGCCGCCGCGTTGGCCTCGGTCTCCTGCTCGCGCGAAAACGAGAGTTGTGTCAGCCCCGCAGCCCACGCGACGAGCGAACCTCCGTCGGTGTTCCCGATGAAGACGCTCAAGAGCACGGCAACGGCAACGCCTCCGCCGAGCGAGACGATGGGGTCGCGGCGCCGGATGTGCGCAATTTCGTGCGCCATCACCATCGCGAGACCGTTTTCCGTATGGAGCTTTTCGATCAGGCCGCGGTTGAAGGCGATGTTCCCGCCGAGGGTCGCAAAAGCGTTGGGGTCGCGATCGCCGACGAGGTGCACGCGGATTTTCATTTCCTTCGGCAAGGCCATCACGCTCGCCAGGCGCTCCGACATCGATTGCAATGCTTCGAGACCCTCCTTTTCTTCGGCACCGCACGCGGCGGAAGGGCGGCTGTGAAAGAGGCCTTTTTCTCCGCTGAAGGATTTGTTCAGCACCGCTTCGTATCTGAAGGGAATTTTCGACGCGAAGATACGCGCGCCGAAATAGACGACGATGACGGCCAGTACGACCAGCATGGCAACTCCCGCCAAGAGCCGAAAAAAATCCGCGACCGGATGCTTTTCGCTGACGTTGACTTCGTGTGGAACCTCAGGGTTTGAATATTCTTCCATTTTTACGGCGTCATGCTGCGCTCGGCCCTCGCGTCACTCTTTTCGTCCGCGGCTTCAAGGCCGCTATTCTTTTGATTTTACCGTCTTTTCCCACGGGAGGGGGCATTCCTTTTCCAGTTTGAAGCGAAGAGTATTCCATCCGTGGAGTGGTGGAATGCGGAGTAGAATACACGCCCGAAATGGAGAAAACAGCGATGGCGAAAAAATTTTCATCTCTTCACAAGACCATGAGCAAGCAAGCCCAAGCGGAAGTGGCAAGACAGGTTGAGGCCATTCTTTCGGAAATGCCTTTGCATGAATTGCGCCGCTCTGAAGAGTTCACTCGCCAAACATCATCCCGACAGGCAGGGCATAAATCCTGTCTCCCATAGGCACGACTTCCTCGCCGGTATAGACGACCACGCCCCGGATAAAACGATCGCCCAGCGCATCACGGAGCGAGGTCAAGCCTTTGACGTCGCGCCAAGCCACGCCGGCGGCAAGTTTTACTTCCACGGCCGCCACGCGCCCAGCCCTGTCCTCCAGAAGCACATCGACTTCTTCCCCGCTTTGCGAGCGATAGTGATAGAGCGTCACCGGATGCTCCGTCCAGGTGCTCTGTTTCAGCAGTTCCCCGGCAACGAAAGACTCGAGCAATCGCCCGGCGAGAACTGGATCATCCGTCAGGCGTTCCACACCCGCGCCGCACAGATGGCAGGCCAGCCCGGAATCGCAGACGTGAATTTTTGGAGACTTCACCAAGCGTTTACCGAGATTGCTCGACCATGCAGGCAGGAAGTGGATCAGGAACAGCACTTCAAGCAGCGGAATATACCTGCCGAGCGTACTGGCGGGCATACCCAGGCTTCGAGAAAGTTCGGCTTGGTTGTACAGGCTTCCAGAACGAGCGCCGAGTAGCCGCAAGAGGCGGATCAGCCCGCTGACGTCCTGGATGTGGGCAATGTCGCGTATGTCGCGTTCGACCAGTGTGGTGATGTACGAATCGAACCACGCGGCGCGGCGATTCGGGTCGCTTCGAGAGAGCGCTTCAGGGTAACCGCCCAACGTCACGGCTTTCAGGATCGCGCCTTTCTTCGATGCCGCCGCCCCCGTGTCTTTGGACGGAAAATCCTTTTGGAACAGCGTGGCGATAAAGTCTTCCCGGACGCCCGCGATTTCTCCCTGCGAAAGCGGGGTGAGGGTCAGAACTTCCATGCGCCCTGCCAGAGAGTCGGCAATGCCCGGCAAAGCGAGCATATTGGCCGAGCCGGTCAGCAGATAACGCCCGGCACGGCGTTCTCGATCCACATCCTCCTTGATGGCGAGCATCAGGACCGAGGCGCGTTGTGCCTCGTCGATAATCACAGGTTTTTTCAATCCCCGCAAAAAACCGGTGGGATCCTCGAGCGCGCCGGCCAAAGCGGTGGCCGAATCCAGGCTGATATACCGACGGCTGTTTTCGACTCCGGACGGATCTTCGAGCAACTGCCTGACCAGCGTGGTTTTCCCGGTTTGGCGCGCTCCCCGCAGAAAGACGACGGGGGTATCGGACAGAGCTTCGAGCAGGCGTATGACGATCGTGCGTTTCTTCATGGTGTAAAATCTACCACTTCATGGGTGATTTTACAAGAACGATCCTCCCACGGCGCACATGAGGTGAGCGGGGTGTGAGCAACAAACACACCAGCGGATAAAATGACCGCAAGGATATAAGGTGGGGCTGAGTTTACGAGAGCCACAATGTCGGAGCAAAACCCGGTGTCCGGCGAATACCCTCGCGCCGTGCCCCTGCGGCGGAGGGATTCCGGTGAGAGCGGAATTCATGAATCCCGCCCTGCTCTATCATTATTGACTTCCGGGCAAGGTCGAAACAGGCAAACGCCCGCGGACGAGCGTCTGGGACAGCTCGCTCAGGCGTTATTCTGAAGCGAAGCTCCGTGCGCGCGAAGCGCGGTGCCGTAGGCGAAGAGTTCCGCGCACGCAAGCCCGCGCTCTCCGCCGCCGCCCTGATTCTTCGTCAGCATGCACGTTTCGATTCGGATGTTGAATATGACTTTCGCGCCGATTCGCTCGGCTTCTTCCTTCATCCTAAGAATCGCCTCACGACGCCCCCGATCCATCATCGATTCAAAACTCGTCAGGCGTCCGCCGACAAGTTTTTTCAGCGAGGCGATCGTCTGCCGAAAGTAGTCGCTGCTCATGACGACCGAGCCTCCGACGAGCGCGAATTCGTGCTTTGCGTAAATCGTGGGCGGCATTTTCTCGTTGAAAATCAGTATGTTGCTCAAACGCGCTTCACGCTTGCGTATCGAGCTGTAGTGCCTCTTTTCGCCGACCGTCCCAATGAGATAGGCCCCGGCAAGCAAAATGAGCAGAAAGCCAATGCCAATCAGGTCTTCCATGTTCACTCCTTGCGTTCGAGGACGACGGCGGTTCCGTAAGCGAGGATTTCTGCCGCGCCCGCGGCGATGTTCGCGGTACTGAAGCGCACGTTGATGATGGCGTTCGCACCGATCGCCAGCGCCTGAGTCGCCATCCGGTCGATGGCTTCCTGGCGGGATTCGTTGAGCAATTCGGTATAGCCGGCGAGTTCGCCGCCGACGATGTTTTTGAGTCCGGCCATCAAATCCCGGCCAATATGCTTTGCGCGCACCGTGCTGCCCTGGACGAGGCCGAGATGCTTGGAAATGGTGTATCCCGCCAGATATTCGATATTGCTGAGCAGAATTTTATCGGTCTTCATATGCATTTCCTTCCCTAAACGGTTAAAAAAAGTCCAACGCCCACCACTCCGATTCGGACCGGCGGGATCGTCGGTCGGGCATCATCATACCCGGACTTCACTTGCCCGTCCAATACAGACGCGGGCGAGCGTCACCCTCGCCGTGAACGAAGGCAAGCTGCGAAAACCGGGACGCCAGAAGGCGCAATGCGTCGAGCGGCGCGTCCAGAACGCAGAATCCCGCCTCGACGGGCCAGTCGCCCCGGTCGGCGCGATGCCGCGTCGGATAAAAACGCCAGCCGTTTTTCCGTATTTCACGAACAAGCGCCGTATTGCGCGCCTCGTTCTCCTCCGAACCGCCGCCGATGCGTCCGCCGGGGTTGTGCGCCGTGATCACGCCCCATTCGCGGCAATCGAGCGTTTGCAGAAAGCGCGCGAATCCCGCGTGCGGCGAGTCGATCACAAGGTCGAAACTTTCCGCGGGCGTCTCGACGCTGTAGGTCGTCGCCCGGAAAGCCGCTTCGAGCACCGCGTCTTTCATCGGAAGTCCCCTGTTTCCCGGAAACCCATTTTTCCGGAGGCGCTTTGAATTTTACCCCGGCGCCGCGGCCTCGAAGGACTCCGGGGATTTCGGGTCATTGCGGAGAATTTTCACCGGCCTGCGTGAAAATCTCCCGCAGCGCCGCGCTCATCGGCAGATTCAGATTGACGTCGCGCGGCGGGATCGACCGCAGGAACCAGCGCTCGTATATTTTTTCCGCCTCGCCGGAACGCATCATTTTCGCGATCGCCTCGTCGACGAATTTCTTCATCGCCTCGTCGTTCTTCCGGAGCATGACGGCGTAGCGTTCGGTCCCGAACGACATTTCCGAGACCGTATAAGCCTTGGGGTCCTTTGAATTCGAGAGAAGGTTCATCAGGATCACGTCGTCCATGATGAAGGCGGCGGCAAAGCCCGTCTTGACCATCATGAAGGACTCGGCGTGGTTGCGCCCGAAATACAGAATCGGGTTTTCCGAATTTTCGGCGCCGATCAGAAGCAGCTTCGATATTCGTTCCGCCGACGTCGTATTCGCCGTCGTCACGACCCTCTTCCGATCGAGGTCGTCGATCGACGAAATTTTGGAGTCCACGCGGGAAAGCATCCGTATGTCGGTGACGAAATACGGCGTCGAAAACGAGACCATTTCGACGCGCGCGAAGGAAACGCTCGTCGACCCGCATTCCATGTCGACGGTCCCGTTTCGAACGAGCGCGATGCGGCTCTCCGGCGTAACCGGATGGTATTTGACCGAAAGATCGGGGATTTTGAGCTTTTCTTTCATCTCGCGCACGACGCCGTCGCATAAATCCTTGGCATAACCCAGGGGCCGGCCTGTCGTGCCGACGAAGGAAAAAGGCGACGAGTAGGACCGATGCCCCAGCGTAATGCTGCCGGACTGCTTGATTTTTCCGAGCGTTCCCGTCAATTCCTGCGCGCGACTCACGGAAAAAAACGCGAGGAGGCTCAACAAGGCGATGAACTTTCCGATCATGTCCGTATTCCCGATGCGTTGTTCTCCGTAGCCACGCCGTCAAAGGTTCAGGGTGGCGATTTCTTCAAAATCATCGCAGACGCTCGAAAAAACGTCCACCAGCAAGGGGTCGAAGTGCACGCCGCTTGCGCCGAGGATGAAAGACTTTGCCATATCGGGCGGCATCGCTTTCTTGTACGGACGCGGAGAAATGATTGCATCATAGACGTCGGCGATCGCCATGAGCCTCCCCTGCAAGGGAATCGCCTCGCCGGAGAGGCCGCAGGGGTAACCCGAAGCGTCCCACTTTTCATGGTGGTAGCCCGCGAACAGTCTCGCGTGGAAAAAATAATTGTTCTTCTCGGTATCCCGCTCGATCCTGTCGATGATCTGGACGCCGAGCGTCGTATGCTTCTTCATGATCTCGAACTCCTCCGGCGTCAATTTTCCGGGCTTGTTCAGAATCGCGTCGCTGATGGCGATCTTGCCGATGTCGTGGAGCTGCGCGGAGGGGATCAGAAGGGCCATGTCCCACCCTTTCATCTCGCTTTGGTAGACCCCGCCCTCGATCATTTTATCGACCAGGATTTTCAGGTATTTTTGCGTGCGCTCGATATGCCGCCCCGTCACGTCGTCCCTGAATTCGACCATTTCGGACAGGATATTCAGAATGCGTTCGTGCGTCTTGACGATGTACGCCGTTTTCGCCTCGACCTTCGCTTCGAGGTCTTTGTTGTAGCTTTCGAGTTCCTTTCTTTGCGAGGCGATCAGGAGATGGTTCTCGATGCGCTTCAAAAGAATCGACGGCGTGAAAGGCTTGGCAATATAGTCTATCGCGCCCAGCGAAAGCCCTTCGAGTTCGCTCGCCTCGTCTTCCCTCGCGGTCAGGAAGATGACGGGGATTCCGGCGAACCTCGCGTCGGACTTCAAGAGCTTGATCGCCTCGTAACCGCTCATTTCGGGCATCTCGATGTCGAGCAGAATCAGGTCCGGGAGGACGGTTTCGAGCAACTCGAACAGGTATTTCGCGGAAGGCAGCGTATAGAGGTCGTATCGCTCCTTCAGGATGCTCCTCGAAAGCGTCAGATTGGACAGGTTGTCGTCGACGACGACGATCGTTCGTTGCGTCATTGCGCCCCACTTTCGTTCAGCGGCGGTGGTGTTTGCGAGGGCGAGAGCGCCTCTCGGATCCTTGAGAAATCCATTTCATCAACATATTCTCTGAGCGCGGCGACGAGATCGCCGCCCGAGGCGTACTCGAAGCGCTCCAATTCGTTCATGAGCCTTTCGAGAGCGTCTATTCTGAAGCTCCGGGATGCCTCGCGCATTTTTTCGAGCAGCGCTTCGTCGGGGGCGTCGCGGCGTTCCTTCCCGGCTCCGTTCGTCGTGTGCGAGAACGCCTCCGCGAGCCTTGCCAGGAGTTTTTCGACGAGATCGATGAAAGAGGGATTGTTCAGACGGACGAAATCGGCGTTCCCCGCCTTCGCGGCGGCTTCGAGCGACTGCGCCATCCGGGCGACTTCGCCGGCTTCGATCGCGTAGCTGCTTCCCTTGATTCCATGAACGACGATGGAATAGTCCGAAAGCGCTTCCAGGTCGCGTATCTTGTCGAGGTCGCGCGCCGTATGCTTCAGGTACGAGCGCAGGACGTTCTGGTAAGTCTCGGCGTCGCCGCCAAAACGCTCGAGACCTTTTTCGCCGTCGATCCCTTCGACATTGAAAACCTCTCCGCGCGGAACATGCGTCATCCCGGCGTCGGCGCGAGGCGGCGCGGCTTCTTCGGGCCGATTCTCTTCGAGCGCGCGGTTCCGCACCCAGCGATTGATGATCGCGTCCATCCTGTGGATGTCGATGGGTTTGGGTATGACGTCCTGGAATTCCGGCTTCGGGAAGGTTTCGTCGCCGTCGACGACGTTCGCCGTCAGCGCGATGATGGGGACGGTTTTTGCGTATTCGCCGCCGATCTCTTCGCGGATGATGCGCGCCGCTTCGACGCCGTTCATTTCCGGCATCATGTGATCCATGAAGATGGCGTCGTATTTGATTTTTCCTTCGCGGACGAGCCGCACGGCCTCGAAACCGCTTCGCGCGCAATCGACGTACATGCCGTAGGGCTTCAGGATGCCTTTCGCAACGTCGAGATTCGTTTCGACGTCGTCGACGATAAGCACTTTGGCATACGGGATGTACGCCCGCAGGAGTTTCGCGTTCCTGACGCGCTTGTTCGACGTATAGCTCGAATCCTTGAGCGCGCGCACGGTCTTTTGCCCGATCACCGCGTCGGTCACCGGCTTTTGCCGGATGCGCACAGTGAAGGTGCTGCCCTTTCCGTAGACGCTCTCGACCGAGATCGAACCGTCCATCATTTCGACGAGCTTTTTCGCGATGGCAAGCCCGAGGCCCGTCCCCTCGATCCGTCGGTTGCTTTCGACGTCGACCTGGTTGTAGTTCGAGAAAATCTTGTCGATGTCGTCCTGGCGAATCCCGATGCCGGTATCCTGAACGCTACTGATCAGCCAGATCGAATCTTCTTCCTTCAGGCAGCCGATCCGCCAGAGGACCTGCCCTTCGCGCGTGTATTTGAAGGCGTTGCTCAGGAGGTTGTTGAAAATCTGCTTGATCCTCAAGTCGTCGCCCAGGAGCGCGCGCGGCAGGGTTTCGTCGATCTCGATATCGAAAGCGATGGGCTTTTCGATGATCCGCATGATGTTCAGGTTTCTCGTGTCGTTGATCAGGCTCGGAAGGTCGTATTCGACCGGGACCAGCTCGAATTTCCCCGACTCGACCTTCGAAATGTCGAGCACGTCGTTGATGATCGCCAGAAGGTTCATGCCCGAACTGTATATTTTCTCCAGGTTCGAAAAAGCCGTTTTCGGAAGGTTTTCGGTCGAATTCAGCGTCAATTCGCTCAAGCCGATGATCGCGTTGAGCGGCGTCCGCATTTCGTGGCTGGTGTTCGCGATGAAATTGCTCTTCGTCTCGGACGCATTTTCGGCGATGCGCTTGAGCTTGTACAGCGACACGTTCTGCTCTTCGATCGTCTGGAAAGGACGCTCGATCAGGACCGACGCGAAAGCGGCCCCTCCGGCGCCGAGCACCAGGATGAACGCGGCCGCGAACAAAAGCGCGCGCCGGGTCTGGACCAGCGCGGTTTCCGCAAGCGGGATCGTGACGCTGAGCGACCACCGATCCGACCCCGGCACCGGCGCATACGCATTGATGCGCTCGCTTCCCTGGAAGTAATAGCGCCCGTTCCCCGTCTCGCCCCGAATCATGCGGCCGAGAACGGCGCTCATATTCTCGTACTCCGGGTTTTCCGTCTCCATTTCGATGTAGTTGTACCGCCCCATGACGGCCCAATCGAAGACGCTCGCGACGATGACGCCCGACTTGTCGGCGAGAAAGATGTTCCCCGTTTCGAGGAATTTGAATTCGGACAACAGATCGCTCATGATCAAGCCCGGCAGCGTCACGATCAGAAGCTCGCCGTCGAGAGGCGTGTAAACCCTCATGACGAGTCCCTTCGCGGTGATCTCGGTCGTCGCGACGACGGTCTCGCCGTCGAGCGCGCGGCGCGCGTATTCGCCGGAAAGGAGCGCATCGCCGGGCAAGGCTTCCCCGTAAGAGGCGACCCGGATGCCTTGGTCGAACACGGCGGCGGAGAGGTATTCGGACTGCCGCGCATGATTTCCCAGGACGGCGTTCCGCTTTTCCGGGCTTTTTTCCCGAAGTTCGTGCGCGAGGTTTTTCGCTTCTTCCTTCAGTTCGTCGATCCGCTCGCCGACGAGTTTGCTTGCGATGCTACGAAGCACGTTGGCGTCGTCGATGATGACGCCGAGCACGCGCCGGTAGGTCAAAAGATAGCCGACACAGCCGCTCACCGCCGTTATCGCAACGACGACGGCGACGATGATGCCGAATATCTTCAGTCGGATGGAGAACATGATCGAATTCTTCACAAATCTGCGAAAGATTCTCCCTTTTCAAGCGTTTTCTTCCATTGTAGACAAGCCGCGCCAAAAAAACGCGCGCGCGTCAAACAAAACACACGAATCGTAAAAATCGCGCGGCAAGCCGTCCGTTCCCACCGAGGGCGCCGCCGCTTTTCCGGGATCATTCGGCGGCGCGCCCAAAAAAGCATGGCGCCGTTATTTTAACGTAATATCGACGCGATTTCGCCCCGTATTTTCCCCGGAAGCGTCGGGAACTTTGGAAACGTCCGGCGCATCGGGAGCTTTGGGAGCTTTGGGAGCGTCGGAAACCTGGGAAATGTCGGGCGCGTCGGACGCCTTGGAGGCGTCGGAAACATTGGACACACCGGACGCGGTCGGAGCGTCTTCGCCCCCGCTTTCCCGCGCCTGCGGCGCTCTGCTCTCGTCTTCGCTTTCCGGTTCGGTCGTCCCCCCCTCCTCCTGGCGTCTGCCGAGGCGCGACGGGAGCAAGAAGAGCCGCTCGCCCGATACGCCGCGCTCGACGAGGGCGTCGCGGACCGCGCGCGCCCTGCGGTCGGCCAGATTACGCAATTCCTCTTCGCCGACGCGCGTGTTTTCCATCAGGAGCTTCCGCATCTCCTCGACCGGGAGCGTCTTGGTGAAACCGACGAAGTTGCGCGGTTTTTCAAAATCCCCGTCGCGATAAACGCGTTCGAGCAGGTCGGGGTATTCCTCGTCACTCACTTCGACCGCACCGAGATTCTTGACCTCCGCTTCGCTCATCCGCTCGCGTTTGGCCATCCTGACCTTGTTGTCGACGAGGATTCGCCTGAGACCCTCGGCGTCGCGCTTTTGGTCGACGCGCCCCCGGAGGTCGGCTTTCAGGCCGGGACGTTCGTAAAAAACCTTCGAGAGCGTCTCGATGCTCTTTTGCGTCTCCGGCTTGATCGTCGCGCTTCCATAATCGAATTCGAGCGCCGACATTTCCTCGCCGCCTCCGAACATCGACGTCAGCAGGGTGAAGGGCGAAGAAACGGCCTTCATCAAAAGGTTCAGGATCGCCTCGAAAACCAGCCCGCCGACGCTGAAGTGCGGGTCGTCGGTCTGTCCGCTCACCGGAAGGTCCACCGTGATTTCGCCGTTTCTGTTCTTCAGGAGCGAAACGAACAGAGTCACGGGCAAGGTCGTCGCGTCCGGGCTTTCGACCGCCCTGCCGAAGTCGAACTGGTCGATGAAAATGTGATTTTCGGCGGTCAGTTGATTTTCCTTGATCTGGTATTGCGCCGTGATCGAAAGCTTTCCTTTCTGGATCGAATGCCCCGCGTATTTTCCCGAATACCCCGAAAACTGCGTCATTTCGACGCCCTTGATCTCTCCGGCGAGGTCGAGGTAGGGGCTCGACGAGAAGGGATTGAGCCGCGCGCGCACGACGAAAGGAACGACGTTGTCGTATCGACCGCGCAGCGTGAGGCGCGCGCGCGTCCTGGCGTCCGACGAGAGATTTTCGACCGAGCCGGAAATATTGCGAAGGCTCGTCGTAAAGTTCGGCTTGACGTGATGGTCGCTGAAGAAGACGCTACTTTTCTCGACGCCGATCCGGCCGATCCTAAGAGTCCGCGCGCGCGCCTCGCTCGCCGGACGGGGTTTTTCGGGTAACGCCGCGCCTTCTTCACCGGACGCCGCCGCGGCGCCGGGAGGCGGCTCATCGCCGCGCAGTATCTTGAAAAGACCGAATTTTTCACTCGGCGCGAGGACCGCGCGTACCGTGAAACCCGATACGTCGACTTCGTTTACCGAGAACACGTCGGGGTTCTGGCGAAAATCGACCCGATTCAGCCGAAGCGATTGCAGGGAGAGCATGCTCGATTTATTGTCTTTATACGCCACCCGAAGGTCTTCGGCGGAAACGTCGCCCGTAAAAACCACAACGGTATTCTTTGGCGACGCATTCGCGGGCTGACGCAAAGACAAGGCGCCGCTTCCGCTCAAGTATCCCTTCATCAGGGTGACGTTCAGCGTGTCGTCGAACAGCGGTTGAAGCGCCGCTAGGTCGAGCCTGGACGCGCCGAGTTTCAATTCCGCTTCGAGCGGCGAGGGAACGACGCTCCCCGAGAGCGACGCTTGCGGCGCTTGAGACGCTTCGCTTTTTTCGCCGAGCGCAAAACCCGCTTCGACCTCGACCGGCGAAGCGAGTGAAACATCGATTTTCGACAATTTCACGTTCAGCGAATCGACCGCGAAAACGCCGGGCTTGCCGCGATGCCTGTTACTCCAGCGCAAAGAGGCGTTCGATACGGTCGTTTGCGCGACCGACCACTCGATCGGCGCGTCGGGCTTCCCGGAAGGCGTTTTTTTCTTCGAGAAAAGCGCCTCCCAGTTCAGGACGCCCGAAGGACTCGTCTGGACGTTTATTTTCGGCGAGTCCAGCGCAACGCTGCCGATCTGGATTTTTCGGCGCAGCGGATCGACGGAGTCGAGCGACACGTCGAGGCGCTTGACGCTCGCGAGTTCCACGCCGGCGGCGTCCGCAAGGTCGAGTCCCCTGAGCGCCGCGTTCCCCGAAAACACGAGGGTCGCATCGCTCTGCCTGAAACTCACCTTCAGCAAACCATCGAGCTTGCCCGATTTGACCTTGACCGGGAGTTCGACCGGCAGATACGCGAGGTATTTCGGCAACGCGAGGTCGGAAAAGTCGAGCGCGAGTTCGCTTTCGAGCGAACCGATCTGCAAGCGGCTCTTGCCCTTGAACGCAAAGAGCGAACCGTCGACGCGCGCAGAAAGCGAAGGTTCGTCGAATACCCGGACCGCTTGAGGAATGCTCGAAACGAAGGGCAGCGCCAAATTGATTTCGTCGACCGTGCTCGTGACTTTTCGCGGGCGGTCGTCGAAGTCGATTTTTCCGTCGCTGACCCGAATATTGCTCAGCGAAAAGCGCGGGATGCCGCCGCGCGCGTCGTCCTCGGCTTCTTTCCCCACCTCTTTTTCGGCCTCTTTCCCCGCCCCGCTCCCGGCCTTGCCCGCCTTCACTTGTGCCTTTCCGCCGTCGGGATTTTCGATCAGGTCGGAAAAATTATAGCGGCCGCCTTCGAGGCGGACGATCGCAAGCCTCGGTTTTTCGAGGCGGACCTCGTGGAGTACGAGGGCGTTTCTGAAAAACGAGGAGGCTTCGATATTCAGGTACAGTTTGTCGAGCGCAAAGAAAGGTTTTCCATCGGCGTCTCGCTTCGCCCCTCCGCCGCCCTCGCGTCGGGAATCATCGTTTCGCTCGCCGACCTCCAGCCCTTCGAGCGTCAGTGAAAGCGCGTAGGGATTGACCGAAATCTTCTGGATACGCACGTCCCGATGGATGCGCGCGGCGATTTCGTTCGTCGCGTAACTCTTGATCCACGGCGGAAGCGCGAAAAAACAGACGACCCCGAACACGACCAGCCCGGAAAAAAACCACAAGGCGTATTTTTTCGCCTTGCGCGGCGAAAGAGAGAATTTTTTCATGCTTCACTACCCATGAGTCAACTGCGGTTTCCAGGTTCAATGTCTATCTGAACTCGTTTTTCCACGCGCGCAATACCGAAAAAACGATGCGGGGGTCGTTCGAGTGCCTGAACTTCTCCAGAGACCCGGAGTCCATCCGCCGCAGGGCGGAAGCGACGACTTCGGGTGAATCGCAGCGCAGAAAGGGATTCGTCGCTTTCTCGACCGCCAGCGTGGTCGGTAGCGTCGCCCAGCCTTTCGCGCGCGCGACGGCGACCTCGTTTATCCGCGCGCGCAAAAGACGGTTGCCGGGTTCGACGGCCATCGCAAAGCGCAGGTTCGCTTCGGTATACTCGTGCGCACAATAAACGGCGGTCTCGTCGGGCAGAAGACCGAGACGCTCCAGAGAATCGAACATTTGTTCGGGCGTCCCTTCGAAAA
Source organism: Accumulibacter sp. (assembly GCA_031264825.1). GTDB lineage: Bacteria > Pseudomonadota > Gammaproteobacteria > Burkholderiales > Rhodocyclaceae > Propionivibrio. The sequence goes on from JAISDL010000082.1 coordinate 13,755, forward strand.
CGCGGCCACAGCCGCCGGCAAAAAGCGTATCGCCGCAGAAAAGACAGCCCCCGCCGTAGTACGCCAGATGAGCGCGCGTATGCCCGGGGACGAAAATCACTTTCAGTTCGCCGCCGTCCCAGTCGGGAGCGATCGTTTCACCACCCTGCAAAGGCCGGGTCATTGCTGTGATAGACTCCGCCGCGGGGCCGAAAACTTCCAGCGGACGCATTGCGATCAATTCAGCCACGCCGCCCTGATGGTCGGTGTGCGCGTGCGTGATGAGCGCCGCGCGCAGGGACAGTTTTTCACGGAAAAGCGCCTCCTCGACCGGAAAGGCTTCGCCCGGATCGACGACGATCGCCGTCCGGCCTTTATGAAGCAGCCAGATATAGTTATCCTTGAGCGCCGGAATGCAAATGATGTCGAACATACGCTGATTATTAAAGAATGCGGAAAAATGTCAATTCCAAAAATTGGAAAATGGCTGGAAACTCCTCGAGGACGTTACATCGTCGAATGGGAACAATCGAAAATCGAAGTGATGATAGCCGATCTTTTCGGTTACAACGCACTTCAACTCGGATATTCGGAGTGCCCCTTCCTCGCGAAAAGCCGGATACCGCTTCGCCGGACCGTCGGGGAACACGAAGGCGTCGACGTGCGATGCGACCTGCGCGAACTGCCTTTCGCCCCGGCGTGCATCGACCTCGTCGTCATGCCGCACGTCCTGGAGTTCCATGAAAACCCGCACCAGATCCTCCGCGAGGTCGAGCGCGTCCTCATTCCCGAAGGACAGGTTCTCATCACGGGCTTCAACCCGATCTCGCTCTGGGGGCTTCGCCGCCGCCTCGCGCCGACCGCGCGCGACTTCCCCGAAGACGGAAACTACATTTCGGTCCTTCGCTTAAGAGACTGGTTACAATTACTCAGTTTTGAAGTCGACCGCGGAAACTTCGGCTGCTACGCGCCGCCCTGCCGCCAGGAAGTCTGGCTCAAGCGATGGCGTTTCATGGAAGCGGCGGGCGACCGCTGGTGGAGTTTCGCCGGCGGTGTCTATGTGCTCCGCGCCATAAAGAAGGTGCGGGGTCTGCGTTTGCTTTTACCCAAATGGAACGAAGAGAAGGCGTCGCGCAAAGCGCTCGGCGCCGCGACCAGAAAGGAATCCGAACAACGTGTTCAATGAGAAAATCTTTGAGGTCTATACCGACGGCGCGTGTCGAAACAACCCCGGCCCCGGCGGATGGGGCGCGCTCGTCGCGGAAAACGGCGTCGAAAAGGAACTCTGGGGCGGCGAGATCCTCACGACGAACAACCGGATGGAACTCACGGCCGTCATCCGCGCGATCGAATCGATCGACCCGGATTCGACGATCCGTCTTCATACCGATTCGAAATACGTCCAGCAAGGTATCACCCAGTGGATTTTCAACTGGCGGCGCAACGGCTGGAAAAACGCCGAAGGCAAAGCGGTAAAAAATCAGGATTTATGGATCGCCCTCGACGCGCAGGTCAAAAAGCGCGCGATCGAATGGAAATGGGTCAAGGGACACGCCGGCAACCCCGGCAACGAGCGCGCCGACCGGCTGGCCAATCGCGGCATCGACGAAATACTGACCCGCAAGACGCAATAGATACCCCTTTCCCCTCCCCTGTTTTCAAACCCGACCGCAGGAAGCCCACATGCGAAAAATCTTTCTGGACACCGAGACCACCGGACTGGACCCCAAACAAGGGCACCGCATCATCGAAATCGGATGCGTCGAAATGCTCGGTCGCCGGCTGACCGACCGGAAATTCCACTACTACCTGAACCCCGAACGCGAAATCGACGCCGGCGCGCTCGAAGTCCACGGAATCAACCTGGACTTCCTCCAGGACAAGCCGCTTTTCGGTGACATCGCCGCCGAATTCCTCGACTTCGTCCGCGACGCCGAACTCGTCATTCACAACGCGCCGTTCGACGTCGCTTTTCTGAACGCCGAACTTCTGCGGCTCGACCTCGCGCCGATCGAAACGATCTGCGACGGCGTATGCGACACGCTGCGCATGGCCAAAGAGCTTTTCCCCGGAAAAAGCAACAAACTCGACGCGCTCTGCACCCGCTACGGCGTCGACAACGCGCGGCGCACCTTGCACGGCGCGCTGCTCGACGCCGAACTCCTCTCGGAAGTCTATATCGCGATGACGCGCGGCCAGGCCAGCCTCGACATGGAACTCGCCGGCCCCGCGCCCTCCGGGAAAAACCGCGCGGCGCGCTCGGCCAACAAAAAACCCCCGCGCGTCCTCCACGCGAGTCCCGACGAAAACGAAGAACACCGGCGGCTCCTTACGGAAATCCGGGAAGAAAACAAGGGCAAATGCCTCTGGCTTGAAATCGAAAAAGACGGCTGAAAACCCGCCCGGTGATGGCAAACCTTCAAAACTCTCCGAATCCGTCCGACGAGCGTTTCTCCGCCTTCGGCCTTCTCCTGCTCGCCGCCGTTTCCCTGTTCTGGGGAATCAACTGGTCGGTCATGAAGATCATCCTGAGGGACATCCCGCCGCTTTACTTCCGCTCGACGACGCTGATCCTCGCAGGGATCGGCCTCCTCGCCGTCGCCCGCGCAGGCGGTCACAAAATCAAAATTCCACAAAGCGCGTGGCGGCCCCTGGCAGGAATATCGCTCTTCAACATCACCGCGTGGAACTGCCTCATCACCTACGGCGTCTCGATGATCCCGTCGGGGCGCGCCGCACTCCTCGGATACACGATGCCGCTCTGGAGCAGCCTTCTGTCGATGTACTTTCTCGGCGAACGCATCGTTTGGCAGCGCATCGCCAGCCTGGTCTGCGGCTTGGTCGGGATATCCGTACTCATGGGAAACGACTTCGCCGCGATCCGCGCCGCGTGGCTGGGGACGCTCTGCATGATCGCCGCCGCGTGGAGTTGGGCGATCGGAATCGTCCTCCTCAAACGCCTGCGTATTGCCATGCCGACGATCGTCCTCACCGCGTGGAGCATGGTTTTCGGAGGCCTGCCGCTCCTCGTCGTCGCCCTCCCGCTCGAAACCTCGCGCCTGATCGTCCCCGGCACGGCGGCGATCCTCGGCGTCGTCTACACGATCTTCCTCAACTTCATGCTCTGCTACTGGGCGTGGAACCGCATCGTCCTGATGCTCCCCGTCTCCGTTTCGTCGCTCTCGTCGCTCGGCGTCCCGCTCATCGGCGTCGTCAGCGGCGCCCTCCTCCTGAACGAATCGCTCGGATGGCGCGAAGCGCTCGCCGCGGCGCTGATCCTCTCCTCAGTCGCCAGCGTATCGATACGGCGCTGAGACAGGTATCAGGAATCAAGAGACAGGAGACAGATGTCGGGAGACAGAGAATAAGGTAGGGGCCGGGGGTGAGTTCTGATCCCTCATCCCCTATTCCATCATTCATACGCCTCCGGAATCGTTGTGGCTCTCGTTCCTCAGCCCAACGATCATGGCGCGAATCGGTGCCACCCCGTATAATGAAACATTGCCAGTGATTCACCGATCTCCGAGTTAGAGGCACCAAGAGGGGGTGCTTGGCCGAGGTGGCGGGT
>JAISDL010000083.1 GCA_031264825.1 Accumulibacter sp.
CGGCGGCTTCGCCGCCGGAGAAAAATCCACGAGGCGGGCAAGATGCCCACACTCCCAGAGTGCATAGGTTGGGGTGAGCGGAGCGATGCCCAACGTCTCGCTTGCGCGAAGCGGAAGCCACTTCAGGGATCAGGGTTCAAAAGGCAAGAACCGCGAAAATCGCGAAAAAGTTTTGGAAATACAGACCTTTCGCGTCTTTCGCGCCTTTCGCGGTTGAAATCGGTTTTCATCTGATTCCTGATCCCTGACATCTGATCCCTGACCCCTGGCATCTCTCTTCTGGTTGTCACGCGACCGCCTCCAGCACGACTTCCGGGCGCTTCACCGCGATTTTCAGGAGTGTTCGCGCAGCCCCCGAAGGTTCACGCCGTCCTTGCTCCCACTCTTGGAGCGTCCGCAGGGAAACACCGAGTAGCTTTGAGAATTGAGCTTGCGACAGACCGATTTTGCGCCGCGCGTCAGAGGCCTCCGTGCAGGAAGGCTCGACTACGGTTGTACGCCCGATTTCTCCCGCGTTGATCTGGCGAAGGCCCGTCAGAATCGCCTCGCCAAGTTCAGTCCCGGTAATGTATTTTTTTTCCGGCATGGTTCGCCTCTTTCAGAATCGCCTTGAGAATGTGCGCAGGAATATTGCCTCGCACGGATTTTGTGTAAATGAACAACAATAGAATCTCGCCGCTTTCCAGACGGTTGAAGGTGATGACGCGTGCGCCACCGCTTTTTCCGGTTCCGGCGCGGCGTCAGCGTACTTTGCGACAGCCGCCGGAACCTGGAATGAGGTCCCCGGCTTTTGGGTTTTCCGCAAGCCAAGCACAGAACGCGCCGCGTTCATCCTCCGACCAGATCGCTTCTGCTGCTTTGGTAAAGAGGAGAGATTCGACGAGCGTATACATACTTCCGATTATACGTCATTGACGGACAAAGCGAATCCATTTTGAAAACCACCTTCTTTTATCAGGTCTTCTGATACCATACCAAACTCAAACCCACCCCGCCCCCTCCCCTGACAAAGGGAGGGATGGGGAGGGGTTTTACTGAAAACTGATTACAAAGCGAGCATCAGCGAGCGCTCAGTCCTCTGTCCTCACTCTTCTGTCCTCTGATCTCATGCGCCCAAGCCAACGTCAGCCGTCGGAACTTCGTCCGATCCGTATCGTCAGAAAATTTACCCGGCACGCCGAGGGTTCCGTCCTCATCGAGATGGGCGAGACGCGCGTTCTGTGCACCGCGAGCGTCGAGGATTCGCTCCCGTCGTTTCTGCGCGGCAAGGGCCAGGGCTGGGTCACCGCCGAGTACGGAATGCTGCCGCGCTCGACGCATTCGAGGATGGCGCGTGAATCGGCCAAGGGTCGCCAGACGGGCCGAACGCAGGAAATACAGCGCCTGATCGGGCGCTCCTTGCGCGCGGGAATCGACTTGAAAGCGCTCGGCGAGCGCCAGATCGTCCTCGATTGCGACGTTCTGCAAGCCGACGGCGGGACGCGCTGCGCGTCGATCACCGGCGCGTGGCTCGCCCTGTACGACGCCTGTACGAAGCTCGTCGACGCCGGAAAGATTGCGTCTCACCCGGTCAAAGACGCTATCGCCGCCGTTTCGGTCGGGATAGTCGACGGCTGCCCCGTCCTCGACCTCGACTACGTCGAGGATTCCGGCTGCGATACCGACATGAACGTCGTCATGACCGGGCGCGGCGGGATCGTCGAAATTCAGGGAACGGCCGAGGGCGAAGCCTTTACGCGCGCGCAGATGGAGAGCTTGTTCGACCTCGCCGAAGCGGGGATCCGCCAAATCGTCGCGCGCCAGCGCGCCGCGCTCTCCGAATGAAGCGCATCGGATGAAACTCGTCATCGCCTCCGGCAATCCGGGGAAATTGCGCGAATTCGGCGAATTGCTCGCGCCGCTGGGTTGGGAAGCGGTCGCGCAGGACGCGCTCGGCGTTCCAGAATGTTCCGAAACGCATTGCAGCTTCGTCGAAAACGCGCTTGAAAAAGCGCGCCACGCCTCGCGTTGCACGGGGCTGCCCGCGCTCGCGGACGATTCGGGTCTCTGCGTCCGGGCGCTCGGCGGCGCACCGGGTGTGCATTCGGCGCGCTATGCGCAAACGTCCCCCTCCGAGGCAAAGGACGATGAAAAAAACAACGCAAAGCTCGTCGCCGAACTCGCCGGATTCACGGCGCCCGCCGATCGGCGCGCGCGCTACGTTTGTGTGCTCGTTTTCGTCCGCCGCGCCGACGACCCGCAGCCGATCATCGCCGAAGGCGAGTGGGAAGGCGTCATCGCCGACGCGCCGCGCGGCACGGGCGGTTTCGGCTACGACCCCTGGTTTTTTCTGCCCGAACTCGGACGAACCGCCGCCGAACTTTCCCCCGAAGAAAAAAATCGCCGATCGCATCGCGGTCAGGCGCTCCGTCGGCTCGCCGAGCGTCTGCGGACTTTGGCGGAGGCGGAATACGACGGCGACGGCGCGCCCGGATGATCGCGCGCGCGCATCCGGGGAAGGCTTGCCCGCCGCCCCTCTCTCTTTACGTACACCTTCCTTGGTGCGTCCGCAAATGCCCGTACTGCGATTTCAACTCCTACGGCCTCCGCCGCGGGAAGCGTACCCAGGCTTTGGGCGCGGTCGAAATCCCCGAAGCGCGTTACATTGACGCCTTGATCGCCGACCTCGACGCATCGTTGCCGGAGGTGCGCGACCGCGAAGTCGTGAGCGTCTTCTTCGGCGGCGGAACACCGAGCCTCTTTTCGGGTACAGCGATCACGCGCCTCGTCGCGGCGATCCGCGCGCGTTTGAACGTGCGCGCCGACGCTGAAATCACGCTCGAAGTCAATCCGGGAACGGTCGAGAACGAAAAGTTCGCGGCTTACGAGAACGCCGGAATCAACCGTCTCTCGCTGGGCGTCCAGAGCTTTTCCGATACGCTGTTGAAAGCGATCGGGCGGATTCACGACGCCGCCGACGCGCGCCGCGCGATCGAAGCCGCCGCGCGACACTTTCCCGTGTTCAACATCGACCTGATCAGCGGGCTTCCGGGGCAGCGCATCGAAGACGCGCTCGACGACGTCGAGCAGGCGATCGCGTTTTCTCCGGCACACATCTCAAACTACGCGCTCACGCTCGAACCCGGCGCGGCGTTCTGGTCGAAGCGCCCGGAACTCCCCGACGCCGACCTCTGCGCCGACATGCTGGACGCCGTCGAAGAACGACTGGCGGACGCCGATTACGTCCATTACGAAGTTTCGGCGTTCGCGCGCGCGGGGAACGAATGCCGCCACAACCTGAACTACTGGACTTTCGGCGATTACCTCGGTATCGGCGCGGGCGCACACGGCAAGCTGACGGGCGGATGCAGCGCCGAAATCCGCCGCCAGGCGCGGTGGAGAAAACCCGAGACCTATATCGCGCGCGCGAACGCCGGTCACGCCGTCGAGGACGACTTCCCGATCCCGCCGCGCGAACTTCCGCTCGAATTCATGATGAACGCGCTACGCCTCCTGGAAGGCTTCGACACGGCGCTCTTCGAAGCGCGCACCGGCCTTTCGATCGAAAGCATCGGAGAAACGCTCGGCCGCGCGCGGGAGGGTGGCCTCATCGAACGCACGGAGACCAGGATTCGTCCGACGCCCCAAGGGTCGCGGTTTTTGAACCGCCTGCTCACGATCTTCGTCCCTGACAGGGATCAGGAATCAGGAATCAGGAATCAGGAATCAGGGATCAGGGATCAAATGAAAACCGATCGGTGTTGTTGATCCATACGGCGGCGAAGCCGCCGCTAACTGATCTGTCTCCTGTCTTCTGATTCCTGATACCTGATAGGCGCGGCTATGATTGAAAAAAATCGTACATCATGATAGTATACCCTATCATACTTTTGAACGGGGCCGTAATCATGAAAAGTCTTACCGTATCCATCCTCCTTCTCCTTTTGGCGGGCTGCGCGTCGGTCGCCGTCACAGACGACGTGCTCGTCGAAAATACCTCGCGCGCTTTGGGACTCCAGCCTTCGGCGTTCACGATTTCGGACAGAAAAGACAGCGGTATCAAAACGACCTATACCGCCAAAACCCGAAGAGGAAAAACCTATTCGTGCTACGTGACGGGTACCGTCAGCGTGGTCGGTCGCGTTGTTTCCGATGCGATGTGCGACGAGATTGTGGGCGGGAGGAGCGGCGCTTCGTCGGCCACCCGCAAGCCTGCGGGAAAGGAATGCAACGACCTGCTCAAGGCGGCGGGGAGGTGCTGACGCCCTGCGAGAGGCGATTGCCACAGACAGGGATCAGATGAAAACCGATCGGTGGTTCATCAATCTTTCTGCGGCGGCGAAGCCGCCGCTAACTGATCTGTCTCCTGTCTCCTGTCTTCTGATTCCTGATTTCCGATATATTTCTATCATCATAATGAAAGGGCTTATACCATGTCGTTTTCTTTCCTGTCGCGCGTCCGGTGCACCTTGTGGGGAACCCTGCTGGCGCTGGCCTTGGCGCTATCCGCGTGCAGCTCGTCGTCATCGCCGGAGGGCACGGTGGAATCCTATTTCAAGGCGGTCGATGCAAACCGGGTCGAAGACGCGGTCAAACTTTTTTCGTTGAAAGACGTCAAGCAAAACGACCTGACGATGGTGAAGGGCAAGTTGCAAATGATCGTCGGGGAACAGTACGCGAAGACCAAGGCGGCGGGCGGTCTGGAGTCGGTCAAGACGAAACTCGTCGATCAAAAGGAAAACCGGGCGGTCGTCGAGGCCGAAATCCGTTACAAGAACGGGACGACGAGGAAGGAAAAGCTCACGCTGACCAAGGAATCCGGCGGCTGGAAATTGCTTCTCAAATAGGACGACGGCGCCCATCGTTTCGGGAAAGGCATCGCACGGCATGGCGCATGAAAATCGCGCGCATTGTACGCTTCGCGCGACTCGGCGCGTTATCGTGTCGGTCTTTCTCGCAGGAGTCCTCGCTTTGCTTTTTTTCCTTGGCGCGGACGACGGCGGGGAACTGAAGGAAGCGGCGCCGATCGTCGTCCCCGCGTCGGTTGCCGAGCGATTGATCGAAGGCGACCTGATCTTTCGCATCGGCCACGGCTGGCAAAGCGAAGCGGTACGCGGCGCGGATCGGTCGAGCGCGGGGGAAAAGCGCGGAGACCCCTACAGCCATATCGGCATGTTGATCGGCGCCCCGGGGCGGTGGCGGGTGTTGCACGCCGTCCCGGCGGAAATTCCCGGCCGGGAAAACGCGGTGGTCATCGACTCGCTCGATTTTTTCCTCGCGCCTTCGCGCAATCGCGGCATCGCGATTTACCGCGTCGAGGCGAGCGACGGCACGCGCGCCGCCGCCGCGCGGTACGCGCTGCAACGCCTCGGCGCGCCGTTTCGCATCGTCGAGGACGACAAGGAAGGACAGTACTGCACGACGCTGATCTGGTACGCGTGGCAACGCGCCGGCGTCGACCTCGGCGCGCGCTTCGAACATCTCTCGGTCCCGCTCGCTTCGGGACTCTACCTCTTGCCGCACAGCCTGCGCACGGCCAAAGCTTTGCGTCCGATCTACGTTTCAGGGATCAGGAATCAGGAGACAGAGGACAGGAGACAGAGAATTCTTGCGGCCTTCGGCCGGAGAAGAATCTTTGATAACCCGATCGGTTTTCATCTGCCCTCCGAACCCTGACCTCTGACCTCTGTCATCTGTCTCCTGTCTCCCGTTTCCTGATTACGGGGGACTTCGCTGGACACCGGACTTTGCTCCGATGTTGTGGCTCTCGTAACCTCAGATCAACCTATACCCTTGCGGTCATTTTATCCGCCGTTGTGTTGGGCTTCGCTTCGCTCAGCCCAACGATCATGGCGCGAATCGGTGCCACCCCGTATAATGAAACATTGCCAGTGATTCACCGACCTCCGAGTTAGAGGCACCAAGAGGGGGTGCTTGGCCGAGGTGGCGGGTT
>JAISDL010000106.1 GCA_031264825.1 Accumulibacter sp.
GGCTTCAGGGAGCGAACGATCTTTCGGGGTCGGCGATGGCGTAGTCGTTTTTTCCCGCTCTCTTGACCGAATACATCGCCTCGTCGGCGGCCTTGATCAGCGAAGCCTCGTTCTGCGCGCCGTTCGGGAAAATCGAGATGCCGATGCTCGCGCCGATCTGGCAACGCACCGACCCGAAGACCTCGATCGGGTGGGAGAGCGTCCTGATGATTTTCTTGGCGACGAAAATGGCGTCGGTTTTGGACGAGAGGTTGGAAAGAACGGCGATGAATTCGTCGCCGCCGATCCGCCCGATGAGGTCCGATTCGCGCATCGCGCCGGCGAGGAGTTGGGCGACCGCGTGGAGGACGATGTCGCCTGCCGCGTGTCCGTAGGTGTCGTTGACCGTCTTGAAGCCGTCGAGATCGATGAAGAGCACCGCGCCGAGCGTTCCGTTGCGCCGCGAGATCGTCAGAATCTGATGGAGACCTTCCTTCATTCTCCGCAGATTCGGCAGGCGCGTCAGCGGGTCGAAGTTCGCCAGGTTTTCGGCTTCGATGAGGCGGTGTCCGGCCTGTATCGCGGCAAGGTAGGACGCGACGGTCTGGACGGTTTCCGCGTCGCTGCGCCCCAGGCGCGGCATGAAAGGCATCTGCTCGTCGGTACGGCCCGTCACGAGGATGCCGATGAGTTCGCTGTGCAAGAGGACGGGCGACGAAATCAGGTAGGGCAGACCCAGAGTCTTGCGGAAAGCGGCGAGGTAGTCGATCGGCGTCGCGCCGGTGATCAGCACGGGGCTGATCGGGTCGAAGAGGGCGCCTTCGACGATACGGATTTTAGTTTTCGAAAGTCTTTCCTGCTCTTCGGAAGGATAGCCCTGCGAGATCATGACGCTGAAAACGCCTTCCTCGTCCTTGGAGGGGGCGAGCAGGATCGTGCGCTGCATATTGAGCGCCGAGTTGATGCGGCGGCATACGACGACGAAGTCGTTCCGGTAGTCGGTTTCGCGGTTCATCATCGTGAGCGCAAGCTCGGACATCAAGCGGAAGCCGCGCCGCTTTTGCTCCAGCTCGTGACGGATGGCGATCATCTGCGTGTCGACCTGAACGATCCGGGACATGCTTTGCGAAGTGATCTCGTGCAAATAGACGTTTTCGCTTCGCAGGGCATTGATTTCGGACATTGCCGGGTTGAAGTCTGTCGTTTTCATCTTGTTTATTGTGGTACGCTGAACAGGCATAGAACCCCCGTCCGGCTTAAGGACGTCGGTACGCCATTGACCGGCGCGATTTCACCGCCGGCATAAATACCCATCAGGGGGACGCGGTCCGCGACGATTTCCTGGACGACGAAAGCGTCTTCGAGGTCGAGCCCCGCGTAAGCGGCCGCCCGACCCGCGCAGTTGATATAGAAGGCAAAGACGGGTTTTCGACCTTCGGGCCAGAGCTTCTCCACGCTGCTGGGCATATAGTCGAGGTCGGGTGTACGGTACATGAGCTGGAACTCGGTGCCTTCGACCATGTCCGAATCGAGCATGATGATTCCGTTACGCTCGACGTCGACTCCGAGGCAGAGGCGGCTCGCGTAATTGGTCTCGTCGAAGGGCGTCCATTTTTCCCCTTTGTTGACGCCGAAGATCAGGAAGAATCCGTATTCGTCTGGGGGAATCGCGTCGTTCAGAAAGTTGTTGATGAAGGGGAGGGCGGGCTCCCCGTTGATTTCGAGAATCGTCTGCCGGTCGGCCTTCGTGACCTTGTAATACCCGGAACCCGGGCGGCAACCGTGCATGATGACGCTGTCGATTCTCACGCGCTTGTCGAACACGATCGCGATCGCGCTGTGTTGCGCGACATCGTCCCCCGTCCATTGCCATCCCGGCGAATTGACGTAGTCCCCGACGAGGCTCGCGCCGACGAGGCAGGGCAGAAAGCCCAGTTCTTGCGTGATGCCTTCGAGGATGGGCGTCGCGTGCGTCGTCTTGAACTCGCCGTTCGAGCGGTCTACGAAGTCGTAAAAAAGCACGACGGGCGTGTCTTTCTCGACGCCCGCCCGCGCGAGCTTTTGCCCGAGGCGTCTTCCGACGTCGGCCTCGTTGTCGACGAGTCCTTCTTCGACGAAGGCGTCGTAGGCCATTCCTTCGAGCCAGAAAACGGCGAGGATGACCTGGTCGCCCGCGTAGCCGAAACGGTCGTTCGTGATCGCACCGACCGCCCATCCGCCGATCACGGGAATCCCGCTCCCGATCGCTGTCGAAACCGCGTTCCGCAGGGCGCCCGCGTCGTGCCGCGACGTCGAAAAGAGGAGAACGAAGTCGCACGCGTCGTCGCGGTTCGCCTGCTTTCTGGCGTTTGCAACGGCCTGTGCGCCCGCGGTCGCGGTGTCAGGGCTTTCGCTGTAACCTATACCGACTTTCATACGCGATAGAAGAGTACCCTCAAAAAACGTTTTTTCCCGGAACCCGCGCCGACGTTCCGGGTCGGGATGCCGACGGCGGCCGAGACGAGCGACGGGGATGCTGCGCGCCGAACTCCCACCATGAATATTGGACAATATTAGCACACAGTCCGCTCGCTGGGGCGGGGGACGAGGGGTTTACGAGGATTCCCGTGGAAAGCGTTCTTCGCCTCGCGCGCGCGCGAGGCTTCTGCGCCGCTGATTTTATAAACTTTCTGTTGAGGAACTACAAAACGCCCCGGCGCGAACGGTCGGGGAAGCGAAGCGTCGAAAACGACGAAACCCGCGCCAAGCCTTGCGGTGGGCGCGCTTGATCGACGATGCCTGTGTGTGTGTGTGTGTGTGTGTGTGTGTGTGTGTGTGTGTGTAGCAAAAAACGTGCCCAGATACGGCGCGCGCACGAATTCAACACGGGCGTTCGCGCGCCAGAAAAGTCTTGTGTCGCATGGTCTGTGAAGATCATCGTGAACCCTGTGCCCCGTTTTTTTATCCGAAGTTCCCCCACCCGATGAGCGCACTTTCCCTGATAGGCCAAGACTTTGACGAAGGAAGGGGTGTCGGGTTTCTGACTACAAGTGGATGAGTTCGATAAGATCGAGCGCGCGGCGCTGCGTGGGAGAAGGTGTGGTCAGCACCTCGAAGCTCGAGGAA
>JAISDL010000193.1 GCA_031264825.1 Accumulibacter sp.
GCGCAAGCGAGGTGTTGGGCATCGCTGCGCTCACCCCAACCTATACCTGAAGGGCACGGCACGCCGTGCCCCTACGGTGGGATGGTATTCCGGGTGGGGTCTCGTCACGCCGGCGGCGAGGCCGCTGCTGACTGATCTGTCTCCTGACATCTGTCTCCTGTCCCCTGAACCCTGAAGTGGCTTGCGCTTCGTGCAAGCGGGACGTTGGGCATCGCTGCGCTCACCCCAACCTATACTCTGGGAGTGTGGGCATCTTGCCCGCCTCGTGGATTTTTCTCCGGCGGCAGCGCCGCCGCTGACAGATCTGATTCCTGTCTCCTGATTCCTGATACCTGAAAGGCACACCGTTCCCCTACAAAGTCTTTCGCGTCTTTCGCGCCTTTCGCGGTTGAAATCGGTTTTCATCTGTCTCCTGTTTCCCGTCTCCTGATCCCTGATAAGCCTGCGGAATCGTTGGGGTTCGCTGCGCTCACCACCAACCTATGCGCGCTCAAATGGTCAGGAAACCGAACACGGACGTATCGGAAAATAGCGGCATCCGGTCGGTGCAGTCGGCCTGCGATGCTACGCAGACACCCGATGAAACCGAAACATACCGGTTCGGCCTGCGGTGGCGCGCAGACACCCGAAATGCCCGAAGACCGTGATTTTCACGCCGGCACGCTCCCGTAACGCAGGCCCGAAAGGATGCCCTGAACATGGCGGATTGTTGTATTGGAGAAAATGAAATGGAAAATTATGGAATTACCCCGAGGCGATTGGACGGCGATCAGGGATCAGATGAAAACCGAGCGGTGTTTCAACGATCTTTCTCCGGTGGCGAAGCCGCCGCTAACCGATCTGATACCTGATTCCTGACATCTGATACCTGATAAGGCCGAAGACCGTTCAGTCTTCTGTCTTCGGTCCTCTGTCCTCTGTTATCATTGAAAATTGGACGAGCGCCGCGCCGAGCGGGGACGCCTGTCGTTTATAACTTTATCGCGCCGCCGTCTGGTGCCGCGTTTTTCGTTTCATGCGCCTGATAAAACTAAAACTTGCCGGTTTCAAATCCTTCGTAGACCTGACGTCGATTGCTTTGCCGGGGCAGCTCGTCGGCGTCGTCGGCCCGAACGGCTGCGGGAAATCCAACGTGATCGACGCCGTCCGCTGGGTGCTCGGCGAGTCGAAAGCCTCCGAACTGCGCGGCGAGTCGATGCAGGACGTGATCTTCAACGGTTCCGGCGCGCGAAAGCCCGTCTCGCGCGCGTCGGTCGAACTCGTCTTCGACAATTCCCTAGGGCGGATATCCAGCCAGTGGTCGAACTACGACGAGTTGTCGGTCAAGCGTCTGCTGACGCGCAGCGGTCAGTCGGAGTATTACATCAATAATCTCCACGTCCGCCGCAAGGACATCACCGACCTGTTTTTGGGGACGGGGCTCGGTCCGCGCGCGTACGCGATCATCGGGCAGGGGACGATCTCGCGGATCATCGAGGCGCATCCGCAGGAATTGCGCGTTTTTCTCGAAGAGGCTGCGGGCGTCACGAAATACAAGGAGCGCCGCAAGGAGACCGAGCGCCGCTTGTCCGATACGCACGAAAACTTAAAGCGCGTCGAGGATATCCGCCTGGAACTCGGGGATCGCATGGAGCAACTCGAGGAGCAGGCGCGAATCGCTCGCCAGTACCGGGATTTTTCCGAAGAGTTGAAGCGCAAGCAGCAGCTTTTGTGGCTGCTTCGCCGGAACGAGGCGCGCGCCGAAAGCGAGCGTGTTTCGCGCGAGATTGACGAGGCGAACCTTGCGCTCGAAAAGCAGAACGCCGAACTGCGCGGCGTCGAAGCGCGCCTCGTCGAAGTCCGCGCGCGTCACGACGCCGCGAGCGACGCGCTCGACGCCGCGCAGTCGAGCTTTTACCATTCGTCGAGCGAGGTCTCCCGCCTCGAGAGCGAGATCCGGCACAGCAAGGAGTCGCACAAGGAGTACACGTCGCGCCTCGCGCAACTGTCCGACGACAAGATTCAGTGGGAAAACGACGTGACCGAACTCGACGAAAAGCGTCTCCATTGGGAAGCGCTCTTGTCGCAAGCCGAAGAGCGGGTCGGCGAGAGCGAAGCGCGCCTGGCCGCGCGGCGCGAACGCCTTTTGCAAGCGGAAGGCGCGCGCGCCGACGCGCTGAAGACCCTGACCGAAGAGCGTGCCGTCGTCGCCGAGGCGAAGGAGCGTTTGCGGGTCGAGTCGGCGAACCGCGCGCACGTCGAGCGCTCGATCGAGATTCTGGAGGGTCGCAGGCAAAAGCTCGAACGCGAACGCGCCGAACTGCCCGTCCCCGACGCGGAAGGCTTTGAAGAGCGCCGGAAAACGCTCGTCGAATTGCGCGAGAAGATTTCCGCGCTCCAGGGGGAACTTGCGCGCCTTGAAGCGGGGCTGCCGGAGGCCGAGCGCGCCTCGCGCGACGCGCAGGGCGCGTTGACGCAAATCCAGAAGGAACAGACCGAGGCGCATGCGCGCCGCGTTGCGCTCGATCATTTGCAGAAGCGTGCGCAGGACAGGGGGCAGATGGACGCTTGGCTGGGCAGGCACCGTCTCAAGCTGCGCGAACCGCTCTGGAAATCGCTTCACGTCGAAGCGCCGTGGGACGACGCCGTCGAAGCCGTGCTACGCGAGAGGCTCGGCGCCTTTGCGCTCGACGACGCCGACCCGGCGTGGAGTCGGGACCGACCGGGTAAAAAGCAGACCTTCGTTCTGTCCGACGCGGAAGGACTCGCACCCGCGCATTCGGGCGCGCACGAAAAATCGCTGCTTGCGAAAGTCCGTTGCGACGACGCGGTGTTTTTTTCCGCCGTCGCCTTGTGGCTCACAGACGCGCTGGTCGCATCCGACCTCGCCGACGCCTTGAGGCGGCGTGAAGAGTTGCGCGGCGCGGCGTTTTTCGTCACGCCCGCCGGCGACATCGTCGACCGTTGCGGATTGACGCTCTTCGCGCCGGAGGCTTCCGGGCACGGTGTTTTGGAGCGCCAGCGCGAGATCGAGGAATTGGACCGAACGATCGCGCGTTGCGAAGAGCGTATTGACGAGGGCAAGGCGCGTCTGGCGGAGGCGGAGGCGCGGCGCGAAGAGGCGAAAAAGGCGGTGCGCGAGGCGCGCGGCGCGCTCGACGAATTGCAGGAAGCGGCGCACGCAAGGGAAGTCGAGGCGCTCAAATTGTCTCAGGCGATGGAGCGCTTTGCCGAGCGTCAATCGCGGATCGACGCCGCGTTGGCGGAAATCGCGGTCGAAGACGCGGCGGAAAACGGGCGTCTCGAACAGACCGACGAAGCCATCGAGACCGAGCGTGAGGCGGTCTCCCGCTTGCAGCAGGCGCTTGACGCCGAGCAAGCGCGTTTCGACGGAATTGACCAAGCGCTCCGCGAAGAACGCGAGCGCGTCGGCGTATCCGAGCGCGAGTTGCAGGAGATGCAGTTCTCTTGCCGCGAATGCCGTGGCAAGATCGGCGAAGTCGGCGAGAAGCGCGAACTCGCGATAAAGCAGATTCACCGGATCGTCGAGGAGGCGGCGCATTGTTCCAAATCGCTCGAAGCCCTGCGAACCGAGGACCTCGAACCCTTGTTGCAAGAAGCCGTGGCGCAGCGCGTCGAGCGCGAACAATCGCTTGCCGCCGCGCGCGACGCGCTCGAATCCGAGAGGCAGTCCTGGCACGACCTCGACGAAGAGCGGATCAAGGCAGACCAAGGGATCGCGCCGCTCGCCGATCGGATCGGCGAACTCAGGCTCAAGGAACAGGCGGCGACGCTTTCCGCCGAGCAGTTGAGCGCCCAGCTCGTCGAGGGCGGAGCGAACGAGCAGGCGCTCGTCGAAGACCTGCCCAAAGCGCGCGCCGAAACGTTGCAAAGGGCGCTCGTTTCCTTGCAGCGTTCGATCGACTCCTTGGGGCCGGTCAATATGGCTGCGCTCGACGAACTCGAGGCGGCGCGGGAAAGAAAGAGCTTTCTCGACGCGCAGTCCGCCGACCTGACGCAGGCGATGGAAACGCTCGAAGACGCGATCCAGAAGATTGATAAGGAAACGCGCGGTCTCCTGCAATCGACTTTCGACACCGTCAACGCGAATTTCGACGCGCTTTTCCCTGAACTTTTCGGCGGCGGCGAGGCGCGCCTGATCATGACGGGCGAAGAAATTCTCGACGCGGGCGTTCAGGTGATGGCGCAGCCGCCGGGGAAGAAAAATTCGACGATTCATCTCCTGTCCGGCGGTGAAAAGGCGCTGACGGCGATCGCGCTCGTTTTCGCGCTTTTCCAGTTGAACCCGGCGCCCTTCTGTCTACTTGACGAAGTCGACGCGCCGTTGGACGATACGAATACCGAGCGTTTTTGCGAGATGGTCCGCCGCATGTCCGAAAAGACCCAGTTTCTGTTCATCAGCCACAACAAGATCGCGATGCAGATGGCGCAGCAACTGATCGGCGTGACGATGCAGGAGTCGGGCGTTTCTCGCATCGTCGAAGTCGATATGGACGAAGCGCTGCGAATGCGAGAGCAGATCGTTTAGGATAAACGAATATGACGGAACTGCATTGGGGATTGGTCGGCCTGGGCGTCGTTGTCGTGACCTGTGTCGTTGCGTTCAACACGTGGCAGGAATACCGGCACCGCAAGCTGGCGAAAGAACTTCTCGACATCGAGTACGGGGATCCCTTGTTCGACGCGCGTGTCGGGGGTAAAGCGGACCCGCTCGACGAATTGCTCGCGCCTCTTCCGGGCGGAGATGTTTCCGAAGCGCCGGGAACGCGCGCGGGCGACGGTCGCATCGAACCCGGCCTCGCCGGCGCGAACGACGAGGCGAGCGGGGAAGACGCTTCGGGAGCCGGAAACCTCGGCGCGCCGAGCGCGCACACGGCGCGGGAAGACGCGAGCGGCGGCGGGAAATCCACGCAGCCCGAAATCGATTACGTCGCGATCTTTGAAACCGAAGAGTCCGTTCCCGCGTACCGGATATTCGAGTCGACGCGCGAGCTTGCCGAAAAAGTGAAGAGGCCGGTTTTCCGCACCGGCTACGACGAAAGGCTCCTTCGATGGGATGCGCTCTCCGAGGGTGGGCGGAACGAATACCGCATCTTCCGCGTCGGCGTGCAACTCGTCGACCGGCGAGGCGCGATTTTGGGCGGCGACCTCTCGTTTTTCCATCTGGCGATGCAGGAGCTGGCCGACGAATTCACGGCGGTCGTGCGGATTCCGAAGGTCGAAGAAGCGCTCGACGCGGCGGGAAAGCTCGACGCCTTTTGCGAGAGCGTCGACATCCAGGTCGGGCTGAGCGTCGTCAGCGGGTCCGAGGGCTTTCTGGGGAATGATTTGAAGCTCCTCGCCGAAACGGCGGGGATGGCGCTCGAAGGCGAAGGGCGTTTCGTCCGCCGGGACGGCGAGGGCAACGTTCTATACTCGCTGATCAACCGGGAGTCGCCCGTGTTTTCGAGCGAGTCGATCAAGACCTTGCTGACGCGCGGCGTGACTTTCCTGCTCGACGTGCCCAGAACGCCCATCGGAGAGCGCGCCTTCGGGCAAATGCTCGACCTGGCGAAGCACTTCGCCCGATCGCTGAACGGCACCCTCGTCGACGACAACGGCGCCGAATTTTCGGAAGCGTCGCTCGAACCGGTTCGCCTGCGGATCATTCACTACCAGTCGGCGATGGCGGCGAACGGGCTGCCCGCCGGCGGCGCGCTCGCGCGGCGTCTTTTTTCCTGAAGGGGCGCACGGATGGACCTTGCCGAACGTGTCGAAGCGCTCCGCGCGGCGCTCGAAGAACACGCTTACCGTTACTACGTCCTCGACGCGCCGACGGTCACCGACGCCGAGTACGACCGCCTCTTCGGCGAGCTTTTGGCGATCGAGGCCGAGCATCCCGAATTCCAGACACCGGACTCGCCGACGTTGCGCGTCGGCGCCAAGCCGCTCGACGCGTTTGAGCCTGTCCGCCACGCCGTGCCGATGCTCTCGATCCGCACCGAGACCGCCTTCGGCAGCCAGGGCGCCTTCGCCTTCGACGCGCGCGTACGGCGCGAACTCGAACTCTCCGCTTCGGACGCGCCGATCGAATACATCGGCGAATTGAAGTTCGACGGGCTCGCGATCAATCTGCGCTACGAAAAAGGTCTTCTTTCCCGTGCGGCGACGCGCGGCGACGGAGAAACCGGCGAGGACGTGACGGCCAACGCGCGGACGGTCGGCCAGATTCCGCTGCGCCTGCGCGGTGCGGCGCGACCCGAGGTCCTCGAAGTGCGCGGCGAAATCTACATGAAGCGTTCCGACTTCGAGCGCTTCAACGCGCGCGCGTCCCGCTTGGGTGAAAAGCCCTTGAGCAACCCCCGCAACGGTGCGGCGGGAAGCATCCGGCAACTCGATTCGAAAGTCGCGGCGGCGCGCTCGCTCTCCTTTTTTGCCTACGGCTTGGGCGAGACACGGGGATGGACGCTTCCCGAGACGCACGCGGGCGTCCTCGACGCGCTCGACGCGATGGGCTTCCCCGTCTGCCGGGAACGCGCGCTTCTCCACGGGCCGGCGGAACTCGCCGAATTCCACCGCCGCGTCGGCGAGGCTCGCAGCCGTCTTGGTTTCGACATCGACGGCGTCGTCTATAAAGTCAATTCGCTCGTCCTCCAGAAGCGGCTCGGATTCGTTTCGCGCGAGCCGCGCTGGGCCGTCGCGCACAAATACCCGCCCGAAGAGGCGTACTCGACCGTCGTCGGGATCGACGTCCAGGTCGGGCGCACGGGCGCGCTGACGCCCGTCGCGCGGCTGGCTCCGGTTTCGGTCGGCGGCGTCGTCGTCGGCAAGGCGACGCTGCACAACGAGGACGAAGTCCGCCGCAAGGATGTCCGCGTCGGAGATACCGTCGTCGTCCGCCGCGCCGGCGACGTGATCCCCGAAATCGTCCGCGTCGTCGTGGAAAAAAGACCCGATTCCGCGTCCGAATTCGTCATGCCGAAAACCTGCCCGGTGTGCGCCTCGGCGGTCGAGCGCGTCGAGGACGAGGCCACCGTGCGATGCACCGCGGGCCTCTACTGTCCGGCGCAGCGCAAACAGTCGCTCCTCCATTTCGCGTCGCGCCGCGCGATCGATATCGAGGGACTCGGCGAAAGGATCATCGATCAGCTCGTCGACAGCGCCCTCGTCGAGACGCCCGCCGACCTCTACCGGCTCGATTCGGCGACGCTCGCCACGCTCGAAAGGATGGCGGAAAAGTCGGCCGCCAACTTGCTCGACGCGATCGAAAAAAGCCGAAAAACGACGCTCGCGCGCTTCATTTATGCGTTGGGGATCCGCAACGTCGGAATTACGACCGCGAAAGACCTGGCGCGGCATTTCGGACGCCTCGACGACCTCCTGGCCGCGGACGAGGCCGCGCTGCTACGGGTCTGCGACGTCGGCCCCGTCGTCGCGGACTCGATCGTCCGCTTCCTGAGCGAAGCGCACAATCTCGAAGTCATCAAACGCTTGAAAGACGCCGGAGTCTCCTGGGAAGAGGGTGACGGCGCGCCGTCGGGGCAGGAGGGGGCGCTTGCCGGAAAGACCTTCGTCCTGACGGGAACGCTGCCGACGCTCTCGCGCGACGACGCCAAGGCCTTGATCGAGGCGGTGGGCGGGCGGGTCTCCTCGTCGGTCTCGAAGAAGACCGGCTACGTCGTCGCGGGCGAATCTCCGGGGTCGAAACTCGAACGCGCGAACGCGCTCGGCGTCCCCGTCCTCAGTGAAGCGCAGTTGCGCGCGTTGATTTTTCCGTGATGCGAAAAAATATGAACAAGGTCAAAATCAGAAAAGCCGTCTTCCCCGTCGCCGGGCTTGGGACGCGCTTCCTCCCCGCGACGAAGGCCAGCCCGAAAGAGATGATGCCGATCGTCGACAAACCCTTGATCCAGTACGCGGTCGAAGAGGCGGTGCAGGCCGGGATACGCGACATGATCTTCGTCACCGGGCGTACCAAGCGCGCGATCGAAGACCATTTCGACAAGGCCTACGAACTCGAATCCGAGCTTGTCGCGCGAAACAAAACCGAAATGCTCGAAGTCGTCCGCAATCTTCTGCCGAAGTCGATCAACTGCATCTATATCCGCCAGTCGGATGCGCTCGGCTTGGGGCACGCCGTTCTGTGCGCGAAATCGGTCATCGGCGACGAGGCCTTCGCCGTACTGCTCGCGGACGACCTTCTCGACAGCGAAGTTCCCGTCATGAAGCAGATGACCGATGTTTTCGAAAAATACCGGCTCACGGTTCTCGGCACGCAGAAAGTCCCGCGCGCCGAGACGGCGAGCTACGGGATCGTCAAGTCGGCTCCGATCATCGGGCGCATCGACCGTATCGAATCGATCGTCGAAAAACCGCTCCCCGACGATGCGCCTTCGACGCTCGCGGTCGTCGGGCGCTATATCCTGACGCCGCGTATTTTCAAGCACCTCGAAAACGCATCCCCCGGAGCGGGCGGCGAAATCCAGCTCACGGACGGAATCGCTTCGCTCCTTGCCGAAGAAAGCGCGCTGGCTTACCATTATCGGGGAAGGCGTTTCGATTGCGGTTCGAAACTCGGCTATTTGCAGGCGACTGTCGAATTCGGTCTGCGCCACCCTGAAATAGGCCGGGATTTTTCCAACTACCTCGCCGGACTCAAGGCATCATGACCAGAATTCAAACGACGAAAGATTTTCTCGCGCGGGCCGATTGCCTCTACACCGAAGATGCGGTCGATGCGGCCGTCTGCCGCGTTGCCGGAGAAATCACCGAAAAACTCGGCGACACCTACCCCTTGCTCGTGTGCGTCATGAACGGCGGCATCGTCTTTGCCGGAGACCTGATGAAACGCCTCGGCTTTCCGCTCGACTTCGACTACCTGCACGTGACGCGCTACGGAGAAGAAAAGATCTCGGGAGGCTCGCTCCGCTGGCGCGCGGCACCGCGGACGCCGGTCGAAGGCCGTACGCTTCTCGTCGTCGACGACATCCTCGACGAGGGCGTCACGCTCGCCGCGATCGTCGAGCATCTGAGCGGCCTCGGCGCGGCGGCCTGCTACACGGCGGTTGCCGTGAACAAGCTCAGAGAAAAGCGTTTCCAGGCCGATTTCACGGCGCTCACGGTTCCCGACCGCTTCGTTTTCGGCTACGGAATGGACGCCTACGGCCTCTGGCGGAACCTTCCGGCAATCTACGCGATGAAGGAGGAATGAAATGTTCGCGGTCATCGGCGGCAGCGGCCTGTCTCAGCTCGAAAATCTGGAAGTGACGCACCGCGAGATCGTCAGGACACCCTACGGCGACCCGTCGAGCGCGCTCTTGTTCGGGCGCATTCTGGAGCGTCCCGTCGTCTTTCTGGCGCGGCACGGGCACGCGCATACGATTCCGCCGCACGAAGTGAATTACCGCGCGAATCTCTGGGCGCTCTCGCAGGTCGGCGTCACCGAAATCCTCTCGGTCGCGTCGGTCGGGAGCATACGCGCCGACCTCGCGCCCGGAGACCTGGTCATTCCGCACCAGATCATCGACTACACGTGGGGACGGAAATCGACTTACTCCGAAGGGCCGGGCGCGGTGTTGAAACACGTCGATTTCACCGAACCCTACGATGGAAAGCTCCGCGCGCGGCTTATCAATGCGGCGAAAGCGGCGGGGTTGAGCGTGAGCGATTCGGCGGTCTACGCGGCGATGCAAGGCCCAAGGCTCGAAACCGCCGCCGAGATCGACCGCCTCGAAAAGGACGGCGCCGACGTCGTCGGGATGACCGGAATGCCCGAAGCCGTCCTCGCCCGCGAACTCGATGTCGCCTACGCCGCGATCAACGTCGTGGCGAACTACGCGGCGGGGCGCGCGGAAAGCCGCGACGGAATCCGCTTTGAACTGACGCCGGACGTTCTCCGAAACTCGATGGCGCGCATTCT
>JAISDL010000171.1 GCA_031264825.1 Accumulibacter sp.
GGTTAATGGAACTGCTTTCTTTACTGCTTAAGAAAACTGCTTTCATTTCTGTGCTCCTCCAGTTTGGCACTTTTGATGCCGAGAAAACAGGAGGAGTCCATTCCATTAACCTATACCGCTCATCTCCAAATTGGAATAGACTTAAAGCAGGGAGTCCAAGCTATGAAGCTCATGGATATTGAAGGGGAGGGGGCGAATGAAAATGCGCGACGAGAGTTTTTCCAAGCGCTGTGCGGCGCTTGCGCCGAAGCTTTTGAAGGCCTTCGAATCGCGGTATTTCGAGGCATATTACTGCGAAAATGCCGAGGCGGCCGCCGACTCGGCCTTGGGCCTGATCCCGGAGAACGCGTCGGTTTCGTGGGGCGGTTCCGTGACGATTCGGGAAATCGGCTTGCCGGAGAGGCTGCACGCCGGGAATTACCGCGTCGTCGACCGCGAGCGCGCGGCGACGCTCTCCGAGCGGATGGATTTGATGCGGCAGGCGCTCCTTTGCGATTTTTATCTGACGAGCGTCAACGCCTTGAGCGAGGACGCGCAACTCGTCAATGTCGACGGCAACGGCAACCGGGTCGCGGCGATGGCTTTCGGCCCGAAGAACGTCATCGTCGTCGTCGGGATGAACAAACTGTGCAAGACGGTCGAGGACGCGCAAGTCCGCGCGCGAACGACCGCCGCTCCGCTGAACGCGCAGCGGATTGCGGGCGACCGCTTCCTGAAGACCGAGCGCGCGCTTCCGTGCGTTCGGACGGGCGTCTGCTCGGACTGCAAGTCCGACGAGTGCATCTGCGCGATCACCGTGACGACGCGCCTGTGCAAGCCCGCTCGGCGGGTCAAGCTGATCCTCGTCGGCGAGCCGCTGGGGGATTGAGGGATCAGGAGACAGGAGACGGGAGACGGGAAACAGAGCGGCCTTCGGCCTATTCAGGGATCAGGAATCAGATGTCAGGGATCAGATCAGAAACTCACCTCCAGCCGAAAGAAGCCGTTTTTACGATGAAGCTGGAACCGGAACTGCGTGCCGATTTCATGGGCGAAGTCGCCTTTGAGGATCGGCCCGCGTCGCAAGTCGTGCGCGAACTGATGCGCGGCTACATCGAGCAGCGCCGTCGGGTCCGCGAATACGACGACTACGTGCGGCGCAAGCTTGAGGCCGGTCGCGCCTCGATGCGTGCCGGTCGTGGCCGGTCGAATGATGAAGTTGAAGCCACGTTCGCCGCCAGACGCGAGAGTTCTCTGGGGCAGGACGATCTGGAAAGGAATGATTCGAGAAGATGAGCGACGAACGCTTGACCGAACTTGAAGTCAGGGCGAGCCTCGCGGAGGACGCTCTGGAGGAACTGAACCGGAGCGTTTTTCGGCAGCAGTGCGAGATCGATCGCCTGAAGGAACAGTTGCGTTTTCTTTACCGGGAACTGAAAGCAGGCGCCGACGCCGCGCCCGATCAGATGAACCCTGCCGACGAGGTTCCGCCGCATTATTGACAGAAGACAGAGGATTGAGGACAGAGGACAGAGCGGCCTTCGGCCTTCGTAGTCAGTCGTCTGTAATCAGAAGGAGCGTCCCATCCGACATCTGAATACTGAAAACTGATCACAAAGCGAGCGTAGCGAGCGCTCTGTCATCAGTCCTCTGTCTTCTGTCCTCAGTCCGGTACCAGCGCCGACAAACCACGGCGTACAAGCAGCTTGACGGCTTGTTTGTCGAACGAGGCGAAGACTGCCGGGCCGCTCGCCATGCGGGACCCGGCGTACGCGGTCACGCCGTCGGCGAAATCTCCGCCGTCTTCCATCATCTGCAAGCCGGCTTGAACCTCATCGTCGTTCACGACGATCCGATCGGTTGCCACGATCGCGCGGATCGCTTCCGCGATCGCCTCCTTGGGCTGCTTGTAACGGGCGCGCAAAGTCCAGACGTACTCACAAAAAACCTGGGTCGGTATGACAATTTCGCTTGAGCTTTCCATGATTCTCTCGGCGATCGCGGCTTGGGCGGGGTCGTCGCCCACCGTGTAGCGTAAAAGGATATTGGTATCGATGACGATGCTCATTCCAGACCTTTCATCGCCGCCTCGGCGTAGCACGCGGCAATTTCATCGTTCATCTCTTCGATGCTGAGCTTTACATCGGTCTTGATCGTGGAACGAAGAGTTGTCAAGAGCGCTTGAGGCGAGATTTGGTTTTTTTGGGCCTGGATTTCTATCTTTCCGGCGGGAAGTTTTCTGATTGAAATCTTTTCACCGGGACTCACCCCCAGGTGTTCCATGAGCGATTTGTTGAACGTGAATTGGCCGCGCGCGGTAAGCGTCAGTTCCATGAGGATTCCTTTCGAAGGAATCATGATTATACATCACCATCGGGTATCGGGAGACAGGAGACAGAAGACAGAAGAAAACTGATCGGTGTTTTGTTGATTCTTCTCCGGCCGAAGGCCGCAAGAATTCTCTGTCTCCCGACATCTGTCTCCTGATACCTGAAAGGCCGCAGGCCGTTCTGTTACAATCCGTTCCAAAGCGACATTATTTTCTTCGATAGACTCACAGGTCGCGATTTTTTTTCGGCTTTTTCAATGTTAGAGACCTACTTTCCAGTCGCTGTATTCATCTTGGTCGGCATCGTCTTCGGCGTCGCGTCGATCGTCGCCGGGCGCGTCATCGCGCCGCACAAGCCCGACGGTGAAAAACTTGCCGCGTACGAATGCGGTTTCGACGCATTCGGAGACGCGCGCGGAAAGTTCGACGTGCGCTACTACCTCGTCGCGATCCTCTTCATCCTTTTCGACCTCGAAGTGGCTTTTCTCGTTCCGTGGGCGGTGATTTTCAAGGAAATCGCCAACGCCGCGACCGTCCGCTGGTTCGGTTTTCTCGAAATGCTCGTCTTTATCGCGATTCTCGTCGTCGGTTACATCTACGCTCGCGCCAAGGGCGCGCTCGATTGGGAGTAGGGTGAGAATGCACGTGGAACGCGGCGACGCGGCGCGCGCCTCCGACGGCCTCCTGACGGGGCTGTTCGAGCAGGGTTTCGTGACGACGACGGCGGACGCCCTGATCAATTACGTCCGCACGGGGTCGATGTGGCCGGTGACTTTCGGCCTCGCGTGCTGTGCGATCGAGATGATCCACGCGGGGTGCTCGCGTTACGACCTCGACCGTTTCGGCGTCATCTTTCGCCCCAGCCCGCGCCAATCCGACCTGATGATCATCGCGGGGACGCTGACGAACAAGATGGCGCCCGCCTTGAGAAGGGTCTACGACCAGATGGCCGAACCGCGCTGGGTCATTTCGATGGGTTCGTGCGCGAACGGCGGCGGTTATTACCATTCGTCGTATTCGGTCGTGCGCGGCTGCGACCGGATCGTTCCGGTCGACGTCTATATTCCGGGCTGCCCGCCGACGTCGGAAGCGCTGATCTACGGTCTTCTTCAGCTCCAGAACAAGATTCGGCGCGAGTGTACGATCGCGCGATGAATGTGATGATCATGCCCCGCGTCGCTGAATCGCTGGTTCAATCCCTGCGCGACGAGTTCGGCGAGCGCGTCTCGGCGCGCGTTTGCCTGGACGGGGCGAGCATCGACGTCGCCGCGAGCGATTATCTCGAAGTCATGGAACGCCTCCGCGACGCGCCCAGCTTCCGGTTCGAGCAACTGATCGACGTATGCGGAATCGATTATTCCGCGTACGGGAAGACGCCTTGGCCGGGGCGGCGTTTTGCCGTCATCGTGCACTTGCTTTCGGTCTCCAAGAATCGGCGTGTGCGCGTGCGTTGCTTCGTCCCCGACGATGCTTTTCCTTCGATCCCTTCGATTTCGTCGATCTGGAATTCGGCCGATTGGTTCGAGCGTGAGGCTTTCGACCTTTTCGGAATCGTTTTCACGGGGCACGCGAATCTGCGCCGCATCCTGACCGATTACGGTTTCGACGGGCATCCGTTGCGCAAGGATTTCCCGGTGTCGGGGAAGGTCGAGGTGCGTTACGACGCCGAACTCGCGCGCGTCGTCAGCGACCCCGTGTCGATCGCGCCGCGGGTGATCACGCCGCGCGTCTTTCCCGAATGAACCGGGTCGGTCGAATGGAACGAGTGGAACGAATGACTCCAAACGCTTCGCGCCGAGGGGTACATGCCTGAATTCAGGAACTACCACCTGAACTTCGGTCCGCAGCACCCCGCCGCGCACGGCGTTCTGCGGATGGTGCTCGAACTCGACGGCGAGGTCGTCGTCGGCGCCGACCCGCACATCGGGATGCTGCACCGGGGGACGGAAAAGCTCGCCGAGGACAAGAAGTGGATGCAGAGTCTTCCGTACATGGATCGCCTGGACTACGTCTCGTCGATGTGCAACGAGCACGCGTACTGCCTCGCGCTCGAAAAACTGCTCGGCATCGACGTCCCGATCCGCGCACGTTATATCCGCGTCCTCTTCGACGAGATTACGCGGATTCTCAACCATTTGTTGTGGATCGGTTCGCACGGCCTCGATGTCGGCGCGATGTCGATGGTCCTTTACGCTTTCAGGGAGCGCGAGGACTTGCTCGATTGCTATGAAGCCGTTTCGGGAACGCGCGTGCACGCGGCGTACTACCGCCCCGGCGGCGTTTACCGCGACCTGCCCGATACGATGCCGAAATACGCCGAATCGAAGTGGAAAAACGCCGAAAAGCTCAAGCGGCTGAACGCGGCGCGCAGCGGCTCGCTGCTCGACTTCATCGACGATTTCGTCGCGCGTTTTCCGAAGAGGATCGACGAATACGAAACGCTCCTGACGGAAAACCGCATCTGGAAGCAACGCCTCGTGAATGTCGGTGTCGTCTCAAGGGAACGCGCGCTCCAGCTCGGATTTTCGGGGCCGATGCTGCGCGCTTCGGGGGTCGAATGGGATTTGCGGAAGACGCAACCCTACGAAGTCTACGACCGGCTCGACTTCGGCGTTCCCGTCGGGACCGTCGGCGACTGTTACGACCGCTACCTCGTCCGCGTCGAGGAAATGCGGCAATCGACGCGCCTCGTCAAGCAGTGCGTCGACTGGCTGCGCGCGAACCCCGGCCCTGTCGCGTCCGACGACTGCAAGGCCGTCGCGCCGCCGCGCGCCGAAATGAAATCGACGATCGAAGGAATGATTCGTCATTTCAAGCTCTTTTCCGAGGGTTTTTTCGTCCCGGAGGGCGAGGTCTACTCGGCCGTCGAACATCCGAAGGGAGAGTTCGGCGTCTACGCCGTTTCGGACGGCGCGAACAAACCCTACCGCCTGAAAATCCGCTCGCCGGGGTTCGCCCACCTCGCGGCGATCGGCGAGATGACGCAAGGGCATATGATCGCCGACGTCGTGACGATCATCGGGTCGCTCGACATCGTTTTCGGTGAGATCGACCGATGATGCTGGCACGCGAATCGCTCGAAAAAATCGACCGGGAAATTGCGAAGTACCCGGAAGGAAGGAAGCAGTCCGCCGTCATGGAGGCGCTCGCCGTCGCGCAGGACGAGAAGGGGTTTCTGTCGGACGAGATGATCGAATTCGTCGCCGGCCTGCTCGGCATGGCGCCGATCTCCGTTCGGGAAGTCGTGTCTTTTTACGCGATGTACAAGCATGAGGCAGCGTCGTCCGGGAAAACCCGCTTGACGCTGTGCAGGAGCTTGCCGTGCCGGCTTTCCGGCGCGGACGAGATTGCCGAAACGCTGAAGGAAAAGCTCGGAATCGACTTTGGCGAGACGACGCCCGACGGGCGCATGACGCTCGTCGAGGGCGAGTGCATGGGCGCGTGCGGCGACGCGCCGGTCGCGCTCATCGACGATAAACGAATGTGCTGCCGCCTGACGCGGGAAGGCGTCGACGCATTGTTGCGTGAGATCGGGTGATGGCGATTCTCGGCGCGATCGACCCGATCCTGACGAAGGACCTCGACGCGGGTACGTCCGACGTATCCGACGCGTGGCGTTGCCGCGCGTACGTCGAACGCGGCGGGTATTCGGCGCTCAAGAAAATCATCTCCGAAAAAATACCGCCCGCGCGCGTGATCGACGAACTTAAAAAGTCCGCGCTGCGCGGCCGGGGCGGCGCGGGCTTCCCGACGGGTCTGAAGTGGAGCTTCATGCCTTCCGATTACGACGGCGACAAATACCTGATCTGCAATTCCGACGAGGGCGAGCCGGGGAGTTTCAAGGACCGCGACCTCTTGCTTCTGAATCCGCACGCGGTGATCGAGGGGATGGTCATCGGCGCGTACGCGATGGGCGTCAAACGCGCGTACAACTATATCCACGGCGAGATCCCCGAAGCCTGCGCGCGATTTCTCGAAGCGCTCGACGAGGCGCGCGCGGCGGGCTTCGTCGGGAACGATATTCTGGGGTCGGGTTTTTGCGTCGAGATCTTCGCGCATCGCGGCCGCGGCGCGTACGTCTGCGGTGAAGAAACCGCGATGCTCGAATCGCTCGAAGGCAAGAAGGGGCAGCCGCGCAACAAACCGCCTTTCCCGGCGGCTTCGGGACTCTACGGCGCGCCGACGACGATCAACAACACCGAAACCTTCGCGGCGGTGCCCTTCGTCGTTTCGATGGGCGCCGACGCCTACCTTGCCGCGGGAACGCCCGGAAACGGCGGGACGAAGCTGTTTTCGGTCTCGGGGCACGTCGAGCGCCCAGGAAATTACGAAGTCCCGCTCGGAACGCCTTTTGGCGCCCTGCTCGAACTCGCCGGCGGTGTGCGCGCATCGCGCGCGCTCAAGGCGTGCATCCCCGGCGGAACCTCGGCGGCGGTGCTTCCCGCCGAAGTCATGATGAATCTCACGATGGATTACGATAGCATCAGCCGCGCGGGGTCGATGCTCGGGTCGGGCGCCGTGATCGTTCTGGACGAGACGACGTGCATGGTCGGCGCGCTCGAAGCGATCACTTATTTTTACCAGCGCGAATCGTGCGGCCAGTGTTCGCCGTGCCGCGAGGGAACGCGCTGGATGCACCGGATCGTTCGCCGGATCGAGAACGGCGAGGGGCGCTCCGGTGACCTCGAAACGCTCGAAGACGTCGCGCGGAATATTTCCGGGCGTTCGATCTGCGCGCTCGGCGACGCGGCTTCCGCGGCGGTGCAAGGTTTTCTGAAGCACTTTCGCGGCGAGTTCGCGCACCACATCGAGCGCGGGCAATGTCTCGTTCCGCGCGAAGTCCAGCGCGAGGGGTGCCGCCTGCGCGAACGATCGAGTAAGGCGACGTCATGATCAGCATCGAAATCGACGGCAGGAAAGTACTCGCAAGGGAAGGCGCGACGCTCATCGACGCGGCACGCGACGCCGGCATTTCGATCCCGCATTTTTGCTACCACAAGAAGTTGTCGGTCGCGGCCAACTGCCGCATGTGCCTCGTCGAAGTCGAGAAAATGCCGAAACTCGTCCCCGCTTGCGCGACGAGGGTTGCCGACGGGATGAAGGTTTTTCTCCATTCGGAACTCGTGCTGGGTGCGCAGAAGGCGATCCTGGAATTCCTCCTGATCAACCATCCGCTCGATTGTCCGGTGTGCGACCAGGGCGGAGAATGCCGCCTGCAAGACCTTTCGATGCGCTGCGGCGGGACGCGCTCGCGTACCCGCGAAGCCAAGCGCGTCGTTTCGCCGAAGGACATCGGCCCGCTCGTTTCGATGCGCGAAATGTCGCGCTGCATCCACTGCACGCGCTGCGTGCGCTTTTGCCGGGAAATCGCCGGCCTCGCCGAGTTGGGGATGATCGGGCGCGGCGGCGACTCCGAAATCGCCGGCTTCGCGGGGCGGGGCGTCGATTCCGAACTCTCGGGGAATTTGATCGACGTCTGCCCGGTCGGCGCACTGACGTCGAAACCTTTTCGCTTTCGCGCGCGCGCGTGGGAACTTTCCCGTCGCCCGTCGATCAGCCCGCACGACAGCTTCGGGGCGAATGTCGCGCTCGACGTGAAAGACGACCGCGTCGTGCGCGTCGTTCCGCGCGAGAACGAAGAAATCAACGAATGCTGGTTGTCGGACCGCGACCGCTTTTCCTACGAAGGGTTGAATTCGCCCGACCGCCTGAAAAAACCGCTGATCCGCATCGACGGCGCCTTGCGCGAAGTCGAATGGAATTCCGCGCTCGACTACGCGGCGCACGCGATCAAGAGCCTCGTCGAGACGCACGGCGCCGACGCGCTCGCGTCGCTCGCGTCGCCGAATTCGACGCTCGAAGAACTCTATCTGCTCCAAAAGCTCACGCACGCGCTCGGTTCGGGGAACGTCGATTTTCGCCCGCGCCGCCGCGATTTCTCGACCGACGGCCATCGTTCCGGGATTCCCTGGTTGGGAATGCGGATCGCCGAGGTCGACGAACTCGACGCGGCGCTCGTCGTCGGGAGCTTTTTACGCAAGGATCACCCGCTGTTCGCGCTGCGCCTGCGCCGACTTGCGAAAAGAGGCGGGCGCGTCAGCGTGCTTTCGCTCGCAGACGACGACGCGCGGATCGACTTCCACGCGCGGCTCGCGGCGCGACCTTCCGAACTTCCCGCCGCGCTTGAAGCGATTTTCCGCGCGTTTGCGCGGATTGTCGGAGAAACCCCCCCTGAAACGCGCGCGCTTTCCGATGCGACCGCGCCTTATCCCGAGACCGACGCGATCCGCGCGATCGCCGAGAGCTTTGTCGGCGCGAAGAAGAGCGCGATCTTCCTGGGCGCTGCCGCAGAGCACAGCCCGAACGCGGGGCGGATTCACGCGATCGCCGGCGCGTTCGCCCGTGTATCCGGCGCGCGTTTGGGCTTCATCGGAGACGCGGCGAACGGCGTCGGCGGCTACGTCGCCGGGGCGTTGCCGACGGGGCTGAACGCCTTCGAGATGTTCGCGCGGCCGCGCAAGGTCTATCTCCTCCACGGCGTCGAGCCGGAACTCGATTGCCATAACCCGGCGCAAGCGGTCTTCGCGTTGCGCCACACCGAACTCGTCGTTGTCATAACTCCGTTTGCCGGCGAAGCGATTCCGGAGTACGCCGATGTCGTTCTCCCCGCTGCGCCGTTCAGCGAGACTTCGGGGAGCTTCGTCAATACCGAAGGGCGCGTCCAGACTTTCGAAGGCGCGTGCCGCCCGCTCGGCTCTTCGCGTCCCGCGTGGAAGATATTTTGCGCGCTCGGTCGGCTGCTCGGCCTTCCGGGTTTCGATTACGCTTCGAGCGCTACTGTCCGCGACGAAATCCTCGCGCCGCACACGCTTGAAGGGCGCGAAGGCGTCGGAGGGATTGGAGGAATCGGGTGGGTCGAAGGTCTCGACAACGCCCTCGACGAAGCCTTCACGCCTCTCGAAGCGAAAACCCCCGCCGCCGGAGCTTTGGAACGCGTTTCCGACGTTCCGATCCATTTTTCCGACGCGATCGTCCGGCGCGCGAGCGCGCTGCGGGAAACGAAGGACGCGGCGCCGCCCGAAGCGCGGATGCACCCGAAAACGCTCGAAGACCTGAAGATTTCGGACGGAGAGCGCGTCCGTGTCCGGCAAGCGCCGGGGAAAGCGACGCTCACGGCGCGCATCGACGCGACGCTCCCCGAAGCTTGCGTTCGCGTCGCGGCCGCGCACCCGCTGACGGCGGCGCTCGGCGACATGTTCGGGACGCTCGAAGTGGAGCGCGCGTGATGCGAGTGATCGACGACGTGCTCGCTTTCGTGCTCGGCGGCCTTGGGTCGCGTGTGTTCGGCGCGATGTGGCCGAATGTTTTCATCGCCCTCGTTACGCTCGTCAAGATCGCGTGCATCGTCGCGCCGCTGATGCTTTCGATGGCCTACCTGACCCTGCTCGAACGCAAGATCATCGGCTGGATGCAGGCGCGGCTCGGCCCGAACCGCGTCGGCCCCTTCGGCCTCGCGCAGCCGTTCGCGGACGGACTCAAACTCCTGTTCAAGGAAATCGTGATTCCGTCGGGCGCGGACAAATGGGTCTTCCTCGCCGCGCCGGTTTTTGCGATCGCGCCGGCGCTCGCCGCGTGGGCCGTCGTCCCCTTCGACGACGGTCTCGTGCTCGCCGACGTCAACGCGGGGCTTCTCACGCTGATGGCGATCACGTCGATCGGCGTCTACGGCGTCGTCCTGGCCGGCTGGTCGTCGAATTCGCGCTACGCCTTCCTCGGCGGGATGCGTTCGGCCGCGCAACTGATTTCCTACGAGGTCGCAATGGGCCTCGCGCTGATCGTCGTCGTGATGGTCTCGAACAGCCTGAACCTCGGCGACATCGTCCGAAGCCAGGGGAAGGGCCTCTTCGCAAACGCGGGCTTTTCCGTTCTTTCGTGGAACTGGCTGCCGCTTTTCCCGGTCTTCATCGTTTACCTCGTTTCGATCGTCGCCGAGACGAACCGCGCGCCCTTCGATATGGCCGAAGGAGAATCGGAGATCATAGGCTTCCATCTGGAATATTCAGGACTCGCGTTCGCGCTGTTCTACATGGCCGAGTACGCTTCGATGATCCTGTGTTCGACGCTCGCCGCACTCCTGTTTCTCGGCGGGTGGCTTTCTCCCTTCGGCTTTTTACCCGACGGGTTCCACTGGCTCCTCGTGAAAGTCTTCGTCATACTCACCGGTTTTCTCTGGATACGCGCGACCTTCCCGCGCTACCGTTACGACCAGGTCATGCGCCTCGGCTGGAAGGTCTTCATCCCGATTACGCTTCTATGGACGCTCGTCGTCGGCGCGTGGATGATGTCGCCCTGGTCGGTGTGGAAGTGAGGGCGCGTTCATGGCATCGGTGAAAGATGTTTTCAAAAGCCTCACGCTTGGCGAACTCGTCTCCGGCCTGACGGTGACGGCGCGCGCGCTCTTCGCGCCGAAGACGACCGTCCTCTACCCCGAAGAAAAGACCCCGCGCAGCCCGCGCTTTCGCGGGATGCACGCGCTGCGCCGCCACCCCGACGGAACCGAGCGCTGCGTCGGGTGTAAACTCTGCGAAGCCGCGTGTCCGGCGGCGGCGATCACGATCGAAATCGCGCCGAACGAGCGCGGCGAGCGCAAGACGACGCGCTACGAGATCGACATGAACAAGTGCATTTTCTGCGGGTTTTGCGTCGAAGCCTGCCCGGTCGATGCGATCGTCGAGACGCGATTTCACGAATACTGCGTCGAATCGCGCGCCGGCCTCGTCTGGACGAAAGACCGGCTTCTCGACAACGGCGCGCGCCGCGAAGAAGAGATTGCCCGCGACCTCGCACGTGACATGAAATACCGTTGAAAAAACTACGATGGAATTCAAGACCTTCGTTTTCTACTTCCTGGCGATGACGCTGATCTACGCGGCGGCGCGCGTCATCACGCTCCGCAACCCGGTTCACGCGGCCTTGCACCTCGTCCTGGCCTTCTTCAGCGCGAGCGGCGTCTGGATGCTCCTCGAAGCCGAATTTCTCGCGGTCGCGCTCGTCTTCGTCTACGTCGGTTCGGTCGCGGTGCTCTTTTTGTTCGTCGTGATGATGTTCGACGTCGGCGCCGACCGTCTGCGCGAGGGTTTCCGCAAGAATCTGCCGGTCGCGGCCCTCGTCGCGTCGCTGATGCTCATCGAGATGGGTTGCACGCTCTGGTTGCGTTTTTCGACGAGCGCGGAGCGCGCGCTGCCGCACGCCGAGGCGGGGTATAGCAACGTCAAGGTCATCGGACGCCTCCTCTTTACCCAGTACGCCTACCCTTTCGAACTCGCCTCCGTCGTCCTCCTGACGGGTGTCGTCGCCGCGGTCGCGCTGACCTTGCGCGACCGGCGCGCGAGCCGGTCGGCGAATCCGTCCGAACAGCTTCGCGTGAAACCGCGCGACAGGATTCGCGTCGTCGAGACCCCGATCGAGCGCCCGGACGCCGAAAATGACCCGAAGGGAGTGGAATAAGACATGCTGACGCTCGCGCATTACCTGATTCTCGCCGCGATCCTTTTTGCGACGGGAATCGCGGGAATCCTTTTCAACCGCAAAAACCTGATCACGCTCCTGATGTCGATCGAACTCGTCCTGCTCGCGGTCAATACGAACTTCATCGCGTTTTCGCATTATCTTCAGAGCATGGCGGGGCAGGTCTTCGTGTTCTTCATCCTGACCGTCGCCGCCGCCGAGTCGGCGATCGGGCTCGCGATTCTCGTCGCGCTCTTCAGAAACCGGAAGAGCATACACGTCGACGACATTTCCACGCTCAAAGGGTAAGCGAAATGGAACTGCGCGAACTCTGCCTGATCGTGCCGTTGGCGCCGCTCGCCGCGGCGATCGTCGCGGGGCTGCTTTGCCGCGTGATTCCGCGCAGCATCGCGACCCTCGTCTGCATACTCGGATGCGCGGTCGCCTTCGTCGCATCGGCCGTCGTCTTCTTCGACGTTCGCGCGGGCGCTTCTTTCGACGGCGCCGTCTACACCTGGGTCGCGTCGGGCGCGACGCTCATCGAGACGGGCTTTCTGATCGACCCGTTATCGTCGCTGATGATGCTCGTCGTGACCTTCGTTTCGCTGACGGTGCACATCTACGCCGTCGGCTATATGCGCGACGACGCGAGCGTCAATCGGTTTTTCGCGTACATCGCGCTCTTCACCGCGTCGATGCTGATCCTCGTGATGAGCAACAATTTCATCCAGCTCTTTTTCGGATGGGAGGCCGTCGGCCTCGTCTCCTACCTGCTGATCGGCTTTTGGCACGAGCGTCCGACGGCGAGAGCCGCCGCGACGAAAGCCTTCCTCGTCAACCGCGTCGGCGACTTGGGACTCATCCTTGGAATCGGGCTGATCTTCGTTTCCTGCGGCACGCTCGATTACGCGAGCGTCTTTCGACTGGCGAACGAAACGTCGGGCGCGACCTTCGCGCTCTTCGGCGCGTCCGAATCTTCCTTGCTCTCGGTCATCTGCATCCTGCTCTTCGTCGGCGCGATGGCAAAGTCGGCGCAGATCCCGCTGCACGTCTGGCTTCCCGACTCGATGGAAGGCCCGACGCCGATTTCCGCGCTGATCCACGCGGCGACGATGGTCACGGCGGGAATCTTCATGGTCGCGCGCGTCTCGCCGCTCTTCGAACTCTCCGAGACCGCGCTTTCCTTCGTACTCGTCGTCGGCGCGACCTCGTCGCTCCTGATGGGCTTTCTCGGAATCGTCGAGACCGACATCAAGCGGATCGTCGCGTACTCGACGCTCTCGCAACTCGGCTATATGGTGGCGGCGCTCGGCGCGTCGGCGTACTCCGCCGCGATCTTTCACCTGACGACGCACGCTTTTTTCAAGGCGCTTTTATTCCTCGCCGCCGGGAGCGTCATCGTCGGGATGCACCACGAACAGGACGTGCGCCGTATGGGGGGGTTGCGGAAATACATGCCGGTGACGGCGCTCGCCGCGCTCGTCGGGTCGCTCGCGCTCGCGGGCGTCCCGTTCTTTTCGGGCTTTTACTCGAAGGACGCGCTGATCGAAGCCGTCGCGGCTTCCGGGATTCCCGGCGCGGGTTTCGCAAGTTTTTCCTTGCTCACCGGAGTTTTCGTGACGGCTTTCTACACATTCAGGATGTACTTTCTGGTCTTCCACGGCAAGGAGCGCTTTTCCGCCGCGCACGGATTTGCGCCGGGAGAGACGCCGCGCGAGTCGCCGCCGACGATGACGTTCCCGCTGATTCTGCTCGCCGTACCCTCCGCCGCGATCGGTTATTTTGCGATCGAACCGATGCTCTTCGGCGGCTTTTTCCGCGACGCGATCGCGACCGCCGAGAACCACGCGGTCGTCGAAAAAATACTCGCGCACTTCACCACCCCGCTTGAAATGGCGATGACCTCGCCCGCCTCCGGTGTCTTCTGGCTGACGCTCGCCGGCGTCGCGTCGGCGGCCTTCCTCTATCTGATGCGCCCGACTCTCCCCGCCGCGCTCCGTTCGCGCGCCGGCGTTCTCGTCAGGGTTCTCGAAAACAAATACTATTTCGACGCGCTTTACAAAGCCTTCGGCGACGGCGTCCGCTCCGTCGGAAAATTCCTCTGGCTTATCGTCGACACCCGCGTGATCGACGGCACGATCGACGCCGCCGCGCGCGGCGTCCGCTGGATCGGGAAGGGACTCTGGCAATCGATCGACGGCGGCGTGATCGATGGAATCTTCGTCGGCGGGTCGGCGCGCGCCGTCGGCGCCGCTTCGCGGTTTTTGCGCCGTCTCCAGTCGGGACAGCTCGCGGGGTACGCTTTTTTCATGATAGCCGGCGTCTGCGCGATGCTTTCGGCATGGTTCTTCACACAGACGAAAGGGTTTTTGCCATGAACGTCGTTTTCGACTGGCCGCTCGCCTCGTGCGCGATCTGGTTGCCCATCGCCGCCGGGCTTCTCGTTCTCGCTCTTTCCCCCGTCGGCGCGTCGTTCGCGCGCGGGGTCGCGCTCGCGGGCGCGGTGCTCGGCGTCCTGGTCACCGTGCCGCTTTACGCCGGATTCGATACGACGACGGCGTCGATGCAGTTCGTCGAATCGAGGCCGTGGATTCCGCTCTTCAACAGCGCGTACGCGCTCGGTGTCGACGGAATCTCCCTGCCCT
The DNA here is from genome assembly GCA_031264825.1 of Accumulibacter sp. Lineage (GTDB taxonomy): Bacteria > Pseudomonadota > Gammaproteobacteria > Burkholderiales > Rhodocyclaceae > Propionivibrio. The sequence goes on from JAISDL010000171.1 coordinate 14,461, forward strand.
TCGTGATCCTCAACAGCGTCATCACGCTCGTCGTCGTCATCACGTCCGGAGGCCGCGCCGGCGCGCGTCCAGCGCAGTACGACGCGGCTTTTTTGCTCATGTCGGGGCTGATGAACGGGATCTTCTGCGCGCTCGACGGAATGCTGTTCTACGTTTTCTTCGAAGCGTCGCTGATCCCGCTCTACCTGATCATCGGCGTCTGGGGCGGCCCGAACCGCGTCCGCGCCGCGTACCGTTTCATCCTCTTCACGCTCGCGGGGTCCTTGCTCCTTCTCGTCGCGTTCATCGCGCTTTTCCTCATCGCCGGCGGCAGTTTCTCGATCGCCGACTGGCACCGCGTGTCGATCGACGAGGCGACGCAGACGTGGATTTTCCTCGCCTTCCTCGCGGCGTTCGGCGTCAAACTCCCGATGTGGCCGCTGCATACCTGGCTCCCCGAAGCGCACGTCGAAGCGCCGACCGGCGGGTCGATCGTCCTCGCGGCGATCGCGCTGAAACTCGGCGCCTACGGCTTCCTGCGCTTTTCGCTCCCGATCGTCCCCGATGCCGCGCGCGCGCTTTCGTGGCTCGTCGTCGCGCTCTCGCTCGTCGCCGTCGTCTACATCGGCCTTGTCGCGCTCGCGCAAACCGACATGAAGAAGCTCGTCGCGTATTCGTCGATCGCGCACATGGGCTTCGTGACGCTCGGCGCGTTCGCCGCGCTCGACGCGGGCGTGACCTTCGACCGGACGCTCGGAGTCATCGGCGCGCTGATCCAGATGGTTTCGCACGGGATCGTCGCGGCGGCGATGTTCTACTGCATCGGCGCGCTCTACGATCGGACGCATTCGCGGCAGATCGCCGATTACGGCGGCGTCGTCCGCGTCATGCCGAAATTTTCCGCGTTCTTCCTGCTCTTTTCGATGGCGAACATCGGTATGCCGGGAACTTCGAGCTTCGTCGGCGAAGTCCTCGTGATTTTCGCCGCGCTCGAATACAACTTCTGGGTCGCGCTCGCGGCGGCGCTGACGCTCGTCGTCGGCGCGGCCTATACGCTCAGGATGTACCAGCGCGTGATCTTCGGCGAAGTGACGAACCCCGCGCTTTCCGATGTCCGCGACGTCGATCGGCGCGAATTCGCCGTTCTCTCGCTCCTCGCGCTCGGAACGCTGGCGATCGGGCTTTACCCGCAACCGCTGATCGACGTCCTGCGCGTTTCGGTCGACGAATTGCTGCGCCACGCCAGCGCGGCCAAGTTTTTTTAGCGCGCCGCCATGACGCTCGCGGAAATACGCTTCGTACTCCCCGATTTTCGGCTCGCCGGGGCGGAAATCTTCCTGCTCTTCATGATCTGCGCGATCCTGATCGTCGACCTCTTCGTCGCAAAAAAGGGGTGCGAAGCGGCGCGCAAGACGGCGCACGTCCTCGCGCAACTCGCGCTCGCCGGGTCGGCGGCGCTGATTTGTACCGCGAACGCCTCCGGGACGGTATTGCGCACCTTCTCGAATACCTTCGTCTCCGACCCGATCGCCGACGTGCTGAAACTCGCGATCACCCTGGCGGTCAGCCTGAGCTTTCTCTATTCGAGCGCGAAGCTTTTCAAGCGTGCCGCGCTCGCGAAAGCCGAGTTCTACGCGCTGACGCTCGTCGCGACGCTCGGCATGATGGTCATCGTTTCGGCGGGCAGCTTCATGACGCTTTACCTCGGTGTGGAACTCCTGTCGCTCTCGGTCTATGCGCTCGTCGCGCTCGACCGCGATTCGGCGTCCGCGACCGAAGCGGGGATGAAATACTTCGTCCTCGGCGCGCTCGCTTCGGGTCTCCTGCTCTACGGAATCTCGATGATCTACGGCGCGACGGGCAGCCTCGACGCGGCGGCGGTCGCGGGAAGGCTCTTCTCGCCGCGCGGGAACCGCGTCGTCGCCGCGTTCGGCGTCGTTTTCCTCGTCGCCGGGATCGCGTTCAAATTCGGCGCGGCGCCTTTCCACATGTGGGTTCCCGACGTTTACCAAGGCGCGCCGACGCCGGTGACGCTCCTCGTCGCGAGTGCGCCGAAGATCGCGCTCTTCGGATTTGTCCTCCGCGCGCTCCCGGGCGCGCTCGCTTCGCTCTCGCAGGACTGGCAAGCGATGTTGCTTGTGATCTCCGCCGCCTCGATCGCGGTCGGGAACGTCGCCGCGATCGCGCAGACGAACGTCAAAAGAATGCTCGCGTATTCTTCGGTCGCGCACATGGGTTTCGTGCTCCTCGGCCTGTCGGTCGGCGTCGTCGACGGCAAAGCGGGAAACATGATCAGCGCGTATTCGGCGTCGCTTTTCTACGTGCTCGTCTACGCGCTTTCGAGCCTCGGCGCGTTCGGAATCCTCTTACTGCTTCCCGGTTCGGAAGGCGACGGCGACATTTCCGCGCTGGCGGGTCTCGGCGCGAGGAGTCCGCTCCTCGCGGCCGCGCTCGCGGCGCTGATGTTCTCGATGGCGGGAATTCCCTTCCTCGCGGGATTCTTCGCCAAGTTTTCGGTGCTCGTCGCGCTCGTCGCGGCGGGAAGCGTCTGGCTTGCCGTCTTCGCCGTTTTCTTCTCGCTCGTCGGCGTCTTCTACTACCTTCGCGTCGTCCGGCACGTCTATTTCGACCCCGCCGCGCCGATCGTCCGCGCCGCGAACACCGAGGCGCCGGCCTTCCTGAAAGCGCTCGCGGCGGCCAACGCGCTCGCGGTGGCGCTGCTCGGGATTTTTCCCAACGCGCTGATGGCCGTCTGCGTCAACGCCCTCTCGCGGTCGATTTTCATGTAAGGAATCGTCAAAAAGTAAAACCCTACTTTTTGACGGGTTGTTGGGTTTGAGGGTGGGTAAAGTCCCCCTTTTTTTGTCCAAGCCGTCAAAAAACAGACGCTTATTTTTTGGTGAACACCCATCGCCCGAAAAATGTGCGAACATTACATATTTCGGAGAGGGAAATGTCGGGAGACTATTCGCACCTGCGCGAAACCGAGATCGAAAGCGAGGTCGTTTTTCAGGGGAGGGTGCTCGACGTTCGGAAAGACCGAGTGCGTCTGCCCGACGGACGCGAAAGCATCAGGGAATATATTCGCCACCCCGGCGCGGTCATCGTCATCCCGGTGCTCGATTCCGGCGAACTGATTTTCGAGCGCCAGTTCCGTTACCCGCTTCGCCGCGTCTTTCTCGAATTGCCGGCGGGGAAAATCGAACCCGGCGAAGACATCCTTGCGACGGCGCAACGCGAACTCCTCGAAGAAACCGGCTACAGCGCGCGCGAATGGCGGCGCGTCGGCGTCGTCAACTCGTGTATCGGCTATTCCGACGAGCGCGTCGAAATCTTTCTCGCGCGCGGACTGCGCCGGGAATCGGCGCAACAACTCGACCAGGGCGAATTCATCGACCTCGAAATTCTCTCGCTCGATACGGCGCTACAAGCCTTCCGCCAAGGGGAAATCACCGACGGAAAAACGATCGCCGCGCTCTTCTGGGCGGAAAAAACGCTTCGGGGGGGATGGTGAGCAGGGGACAGAAGACAGAGGACAGGAGACAGAGAAATATGCGGCGCGAAGCGCCGGAAAATAATCTGTCTCCTGTCTCCTGACATCTGATCCCTGAAGAGGCTTCTTCGTGCCAAAAAACTCCAAAATCAAACTGCCTGAAAAATCGCTTTTCTCGCTCCTGACGAACTCGCCGTGCTGGATCAGCTTTTCGATCTTCGCGTTTCTTTTCGGCCTCTCGTATCTGGAGGCGCTGGAAAAGTTCCGCATCATGTTGATCCTCCTTGCGCTGCCTTTTGCCCTGACCGCCGTCCTCTCGATCTGGAAGCGGCGCCATGTGCCGAGCGACGCGCGGATCGAAAGGACGGTCACCGAAGTTTTGGCGATGTCGAGAAAAGAATTCTTCGCGCTCGTCGAAGAAGCCTTTCGGCGCGAAGCCTACGAAGTTCGGCCGGGCCGAGGCGCTGCCGACTTCGAACTCGTGAAAGCGGGGCGGATTACCCTCGTCAACTGCCGCCGCTGGAAAGCCGCGAATCACGGCCAGGAAGTCCTGCGCGAACTCGTCGCCGCGCGCGACGCGAGCGAAGCGCACGAAGTCCGCTACGTCTGCCTCAACGCACCGAGCGAAAACGCCGAAGAATACGCGCGGCAATACAAAGTACAGTTGATCCGCGCACCCGAACTCGCCGAGCTATTGCGTCTGCCGAGGAGGTGAGCAGGGATCAGGTATCAGGAGACAGGTATCAGGTATCAGATCAATTACCGGCGGCTTCGCCACCGGAGAGAATCAACAAAAACCCGATTGGTTTTCATCTGATTCCTGAATCCTGACATCTGTCCTCAGAACTATAGGTTAGTGTGAAACAACCCGTGATTTGGGCGCAAAAAATCATCGCCGACAATGACGCCGCGATGATTTACGCAAAGAGCAAATGCCTGTGACCCGCCACCTCGGCCAAGCACCACCCCTGGTGCCTCTAACTCGGAGATCGGTGAATCACTGGCAATGTTTCATTATACGGGGTGACGCCGACCCGCGCCATGATCGTTGGGCT